>NZ_JBVHLU010000059.1:10817-69354 GCF_055558835.1 Embleya sp. NPDC025285 | reverse complement strand
GGGTCGGCGCTACGTCGTCGTATGGGTGGCACTCACCGGCGGCGGGCGGCGGAACTCGGGTCGCCTTCGCTGCCCGGCGATACGGGGGGCGAATCACCGGGCCTATCGCAGTACTCGGCACGACGCCCCGGAAGACGAGGCGCAACTCGCCTTCCGGGGCGTCGCAATCGCGTACGGGCTTGGGCCGGGACGAATAGCCCTATCCCGTACGGGTGTTGGCGCTCGAAGTCGGGCGGCGATCGCCGGAGAGGGTGCGCTTCCCCCGCGCCATTGAGGGGGAACGCCCGGCCGCCGCCCGATCCGCGGCGCTCAGTTCCCTCGGCCCGCCTGGGCGGACGTCGGGTGGTGGGACCTCGACTTGTGCCCGCCGGGCACACGACGCACGCTGCGCGGTGTCCGGGCGATGCCGAGGCGGGAAGTGCCTCGGGCGTCGCCGGCGCGGCCTGGGCCGCGGGACGATACGGAGCAGTCCATCGGGTTCCCTTCGGTTCCTGAAGGATGACGAGGCTCTTTCAGGACAAGCCGGGGGTGTAGCGAACGAAGGCGCGCCCCGCGGGGTGTGGCGGTGAAGCGCTTCGATGCGACCAGCCTGCGGCATGGGAACCGGTTGGCCAAGTACGCGCAGGCTGCGGGAATGTGGGGCGCAGGACAAGCGGACCTGGCGCTTGGGGGCGGGGAGGGGGCCGGGTGCGGTGGAGGTTCGTTTGCGGCGGGATCAGAAACCCATGGCCAGTTGGGCCACTCGGCCGGCCGCTCGATCGGTCACCGGGTTCGGGACCTGACCTGCCAGCTCCCTCGGCACCGTCTTCTCCTGGCCTCGGGCAACCCGATTGACGGCGGCGACTCCCTTGGCGACAGCGAGGGTCGTCGAGGCGAGACCCGCCGTGTGTGCGTCGAGGACCTTCGCACCCACGCTCACCGCGAACTTGGTTCCGGCGGCGGCGACTTTGTAGAGCTTGCTGTTCGCGACCACGTCCGGAGAGTTACGGGTCATCCTCGCGATGGCACGCACCGCCAGATTGTGTTTCCGGGGCGGATCGACGTTGTCGCCGATCGCTTCCTTCCCCATGTCGTACTTGTGGATCGGCACTTGCGCCCTTTCATTTCGCTGCGGTGTCTTGCCCTCTTCGCGCCCGGGATGTCAGTCGCCGGGTTGTCGCACTTGACCCGTGTCCCGACTGCGGGTCGCGGTTTTCTGGGGTCCTGTGCCGTTACCGGCCCCTCCCAGACCAGGCGTGGTCCGAGCGGCTTCGGGCTTTGCGGTAACAGCCGGACCGGCAGCCCGGGCGATGCGGTTCGTGACACTCCGCACCGTCTCCGGGCTCAGCGGCTTGAGGCGGCCGGCCGTCGCCTCGGGCTTAACCGGCAAGGCCACGGAGGGTTGGGGGCGTGCGGGTTCGCCATTGCTGATGCCCACCGCGTTGGCGACCGCTGCGGGGCTGACCGGACTCAGACCGTCGAGGGCGGAGGCAGCTCTCTTCGTCTGGGCGCGTGCCGTCCTGTTCGCAGTCCTGGTCTGACGCCGCGCCTGACGCGCCTCTCGGGCCGCAACCCGGTTCGCAACCCTGGTCTGACGCCGCGCCTGACGCCGCGCCTGACGAGCCTCCCGAGCCCCCGCCCGCTCCCGACGCGGCCCCTCAGCCCGAGCATCCGCCTGCTGAGCCCGCGCCCGCAAACCAGCCCGCAACCTCGTCAAAAACCCCTGCTCAGCCGCGTTCGCCGGAGCATTCGCCCGCGCCTGACGCCGCGCCTGACGCGCCTCCCGCGCCGCAACCCTGTTCGCTGCCCTGGTCTGACGCCGCGCCTGACGCGCCTCCCGCGCCGCAACCCGGTTCGCAACCCTGGTCTGACGCCGCGCCTGACGCCGCGCCTGACGCGCCTCCCGCGCCGCAACCCTGTTCGCAGCCCTGGTCTGACGACGCGCCTGACGCGCCTCCCGAGCCGCAGCCCGGTTCGCAACCCTGGTCTGACGCCGCGCCTGACGCCGCGCCTGACGAGCCTCCCGAGCCCCCGCCCGCTCCCGACGCGGCCCCTCAGCCCGAGCATCCGCCTGCTGAGCCTGCGCCCGCAAACCAGCCCGCAACCTCGTCAAAAACCCCTGCCTCGGACCCCTGCCCCGAGCACTGGCCCTCGCCTGCCGCATGTTGCGCACGGCGTCGCGGCCCCTGAGCACTTGGTTCCGCACGCCGCGGGCACCCGCCAGGAGGCCACGGCCGGCCCAACGAAGACCCGTCCATGTACCCCGACCCACCGCACGAGTTCCCGCCCAGACGCCCCGACCCACCGCACGAGTACGCGCGAACCGACCTCGACCCGCGCCTCCGCGCTGAGTCACCAGCAGTCGCCGACCCGGCGCCAAACGCCGCGTCACACGGTTGGCCGCACCCGCTCGACCCACGGTCCTGTTGGGCGCGGTCCGCGAGGCCGGCCTCGAGTTGCGCTGCGCCGCCGCGTCCGCCCGCCGCGCCTGCCGATCTGTGAACCTCTGACGGGCAGCCCTGTAGGGCCGCACGACAACCGCTTGGTAGGCACGCCGTGCGCGGGCCGCCAAGCGGGCACGCAGCGGTTGCCGCTCCGGCGCCAAGCTGGTCAAAGGAGGCAGGCCCGCGTCCGCCCGGAGCTGATTCAAATGGGCCCGCGAAAGTGGTGGCACACCACGCAACGCCGAAGCGTCCGTACGCAGCCACGCCTCTCGGCGTGCGTCGACGCTCGCCGCCTGTTCCGGCGCGGGCGCCTCCCGCTCCGGCGCCCGTGGTCGCGGAGCGGGCTCGGCAGTCGGGGAGGTCGGTTCGACGGCAGGAGTATTGCCCGCGGTCTCCGCGCCGGCCCCCCCGTTGCCGCCGGGCAGGGGACCGGGGATGGGGATGTCCTTGGCCCGCACGTTGCGCGCGGCGAAGGACGCGCGCAAGTCACCGAAGAAGTTCCACAGGCCGACGGCCGTACGCACGATCACTCTGCGGAATGCCGAGAAGAAGCGCCGGAACCACCCGCGATCGTCTGCGGGCTCCCGAGTTAGTGGATTGAGGTTCGCCACCGGCCGAATCTCCCTCTGCCCTGACACACGGAAAACTTCACGCTAGTGATCACGGGCGCGCCACGACTAGGTCGCAACACGCGGACCGATCACAGGTATTCGCGCGATCCGTCTGTTGCGCACGACTTACCCGGTGGCGGACTTGTCGAACGCGGTCGACATCGCCGCGGAAAGTCCCGGTGCGTACAACGGGCTAGCCAACGCCTGCCCCATACTGCTAGAGCTGTTCGATGCTTCGGGGGAGACGGACGATGGGTCAGGCGGTTACATGAGTGCCGAGTCACGCAAGTCGTCGCCGAGCGGGCCTCGTGGTCGTGGAACCGCCGCTCGCGACGAGGCCCTACGAGTGTCCCTGCACGGTGCTGTCGCGCGAATCCGCCAGGCGCTGGCCGACGATCCGGTACGGACTCGCCCCGAGAGCGAACTCGATTCGCTTCGGGAACGGTTCGCCGATCACGGTGTGATCGTCGGGGCCCGGCATGGTCTGCTCGACGTGCCCACGCCCCAGGTCCTGTCGGCGTGTACCACGCCCGATTGGGCCTCCCGTTCGATCCTGCACTTCGTCGCGCTGCAAGCCGCTGTCGAGGACGAACTGCGCGGCATGTTGTCCGTCGCCGCGAACGAGGAGACATCCTCGGGCGGTCTCGTACCGACCTGGACCGCGCCCAAGCGCAGCGCCGGTGACGACTGGCTCGGCATCCCCTCGATCTGGCAGGGTCGGGTTGCCGAACCCCTGGGCGCGCTGGACGAGTTGTGGACCACGACATGCCGCGCCGTGCTGCGACGGGCGCCGGACGCCGACGCACTCCTGCGCCGGCTGGACCTGTTGTTGCCGGCCACCCGCGATCGCAACGTCGCGCCGTTGTCCGGCGGAGCCGGCGTACAGGCCTTGCGCGAACGCATCGCCGAAGGGGCGATCGCGTGGGACGATCCCGCCTCGGCACCGTCCGCCGGCACGTTGTGGGTACCGGAGGATTCCGGCGCCAACCCCTGGTTGCTGCAGGGGGCGAACGGGGTCCCGGCCGCCGGGATCACGCCCACCGTGTCGACCGCGTGGTGGTCGTGGTTGCGCGCGCTGTGGTCCCGGCTGACCGAGCGGGTATCCGCGTCGCTCGTCCCGGCGGTGACCGAGCTGCTCAGCCGGATCCTGACGCGACTGCTCGCGTTGTGGGCGGACCACGTGAGCCGTCGCGCAGCGAACTCGCCGGCACCGACGTTGCCCACCGGCGGGATCGATCTCGAAGCCCGCGGCCTCCCGTCGCTGCGCTCCGCCGTCGCGGCGGAGTCGACGGCCGCCGCCCCGCCGACGGTGCGCCCGCGTCCGGTGCGCCCGGCCGTCGATCCGCCCACGCCCGCCCGCAGGAACCCGAGTGCGGCAATACCGGCAACGGCACCGGCAGCGGCACCGCCGGCTAGGCCGAACCCGGCGACACGATCGGGCGGCACAGCGACCAAGACCAAGACCAGGCCCGCGCCGACGACGCCCCCGACTCCGGCTCCGGCCCCCGCCCAGGTCTCGACCCCCGCCCCTGCCCCCGCGGCGGCCGCGCCCCCGTCGCCCACCCGTCGGGTGTCGTCCGTACGCACCCTGTCCGGCCCCTCGACCCGCCACCTCTCGGAAACGCAACCCGCCCAGGAGCCCGACGCCGATCGCGTCGCCGCACTCGCCAGGATCGGCCTGCTTCCCGTCTCGGGCGCGATCTCGAAGGTCCGCACCACGAAGTCGGGTTAAGTCCTGGCCGACGCGTCGTCGAAGGTCCACACGCCAAGGGCCGGCCGGCTCCGGCAGGGCCTCGAAACACGATCCGGCGAAGGCCGGAATGCGCGAAAGCCATGCCTGATTCCGCGTTTTGTGACCTATCGCGTTCCGATCCGCGCCTCTAGGCTCCTGTCGCGCCGGCACGAGCCCTGACCTGTCCATGCGGCGAGTCGCGGACTCCGGAGCGGAGTCGCCCCGCCGAGCGGAACGGAAATCCGTGATTCGCCCACGCTTGCCTCTGATATCCCTGCTGATCGCCGCCGCGCTGGCGCTGAGCGGTTGCTCGGCTGCCGGGAGCGGGAGCGTTCCCCTGGTGCGCAATCCGGTCGACGAGCCGGTCAAGGCACCCAAGCTGGTGGTTCCCGCCGGCTTCGACGTGAACAACGGCTGGCAGGCCGACGTCCGCAGCCGGGCCTACGTGGTCGCCCCCAAGGTCGGCGCGCTGGTCAGCATCGACATCCGCAGCGACATCCCGTCGGCGGGCAGTGAGTCCACGACGCGAACCAAGACCGCCGTCGTCGCCCGCAGCGCCACCGACGGCAAGGTCTGGTGGTGGTCCCAGCCGGTGACCCCGCTGCAGGATCAGGAACGACCGGTCCTGTCGCTGATCACCGTTCGCGACACCGAGATGATCGTGCTGATGCGGTTGGGCACGATCCCGGAGGACGGGCTCAGCCGGGCCCGACGCGTCGTGGTGGTGGACAGCTTCGTCGCCGCCAGCAGTGGCCGGAGCGTGATTCCGCGGCAGCACCTGGTCCGGGACGTGCCCGAGGGGCTGACCGAGCTTCCGGCCCGGGTCGGGGACGGCGGGGTGTTGTTCCGCGACGACATCGACCGCCGCGACGAGGCCCCGTTCGAAAGGGGTTCGGTGTGGAATCCCGAGACGGGCGAGGTCACGCCCACCACGCCGACCGGACCGACTCCGCGTCGCTGCCTGCTGGGCAGCACCTGCGCGATGTTGTCGTATCCGATGTTGCCGACGGCGGCCGGAATGCTCAACGAGACCTGGCAGACGACCGATTCCAAGGACGAGAACGGCCTGCCGGACACGTGCCGCACCCGCAGTTCCCGAAACGAGGCATGTGGGCGCGGTTTCGAGGTCGCCGGGCGTTGGAACAGCGGATCGGTGGCGCCGCCCGGGCGCGCGCTCGGGGTGCCGGTGAGTGTCACCAAGACCGCCGTGGTGGCGGCGTGGTGGACACCCGCCGAGGAGAACCAGCCGCAGGAGGTCCTGTACGTCGTGCACGACCTGGTCACCGGGGCGGTGTTGACGCAGATCCCCTGCCACACCCCGCGCGACGACAACCCGGACGAATACCATCAGCTGCTCCCCGCCCGGCACTCCCCCGACACCCGCTACCTCGTCGTCGGCCCGCTGGCCGTGGACATGCGCGGCACGGCCGTGTGTTTCGCCCAGAACGACCGCAACAACGCGGTCGAGCTGGAAACCGTCTCCAATGCCGGCATCGCGTACGGAACGATCCAAAGCTCCGACGGCAGCGACAAGCTCAACGCCGGGCGCGCCGCGCTGAACATCACCACGAAGGGCATCGAGGCCCTGCCCGCCGGAGTTCGTCCCCCTTCGATCCTCACCTCCTCCAGTGTCGGTGTGTTCGTGACCCGCAACACCGAGGGCCGGGAGCCGGTCGACACGACCCTGACGATGTATCCGCCGCCGCCCGCCGTACCCGTCCCCACCAAGAAGAAGAGTTGAGCCGGCCGAAGCGCGATTACCACATCGGTGGCGCCGGCCCGGCCACTATCCCGATCGCGCGGAACGCATCGCGCTCGGCGGATAGTTCGCCGACGGGCCGAACGTAAAGATTGACAATCGTTCCCTGTTTCGGGAAGAGGATCCATGTCCCAACACTCCGAGCCTGCCGCGCAGCCGGGTCGAACGATCGCCGCCTCCCTGTCGATCGAGTCGACCCGCCGCCAGGTCGCCCAGGCCGTCGCCTCGATCCGACGTGGTCGCGAACGCTCGACCACCGTCGTAGCCGTGGTCGCCGTCGGCTCACTCTTCGCGACCTCGGTCGTCGTCGGAATCGGCGTGGCCGGAGCCGACGCCGACCTGGCCGACGTGGGCGCCTGGCTGCCCAGCGCGAACGGCAGCATGGTTCATGTCAACGGCCTCTCCGGCGACATCACCGGCCGAGTACGGCTGCCCGGGGCTCCCGGCTCCAACTACCAGGTGAGCGAGGACGGCGACACCGTCCTGGTGATGGACGAATCGACCGGCCAGGTCACCCGGATCGACCCCGCCCAGTTGACCGCTCCGTTGTCGGTCGACCTCGGCGACGCCGGCATGCAGTTGGTCACCGGTGGCGAGCGCGCGTGGTTGGTGGAATCCGGTACGGCGCCGGGCGCCACGACGGCCGTGGTGCGGCCGATCGATCCGGGCACCCTCGCGCCGCTGGGACCGCCGATCGCCCTCGGCGCCAAGCCGATCGGTCGCGCCCAGGCGGACGCCAAGGGCACGCTGTGGATCCCGATCCCCTCCAAGGGTGAGGTGATTCCGGTCCGCGGCGCCGTGTTGGGCACGCCGATCAAGGTGTCCGAGCCGAACAGCCCGATCACGCTCGCCCTCGTCGCGGATCGCGCGGTCATCGTCGACGCCGCAGCCGGCGCCGCGAAGATTCTCACCGACACCGGCGTGCAGACGACCATCACGCTGCCGTCCGATCTGTTCAAGGGCGGCCTCGACAAGACCGTCGTACCCGGCAAGAGCGAAGGACAGGTACTGCCCGTCCTGAGCACCGCCGACGGCACCCTCGTCCTGGTGGACATCGCGGCGGGCAAGGTGTCCGCGGTTCCGCTGGGCACCGGGGGGAATGTCCTGGGCGAACCTCAGGTCCTGGGCAAGAAGGTCTACATCGCCGACCGCACCAGCGGTTCGCTGATCGTGTACAACACCGAGCAGGCCAAGCTCGAGGAGCAGGTCAAGGTCACCGGCGTCGCCGGCGAACTGGAGACCTTCGTCCGCGACGGTCTGCTGTGGGTCAACGACGAGAAGAACGCCACCGCGGTGGTCGTCGACGGCGACGGCAAGCTGCACAAGGTGCAGAAGTACGACGAGAAGGGCGGCAACCCGGTCCCGGGTGACGAGCTGCCCCCGACGCTTCCGCCCACGACGCCGCCCGCCGACGATCAGCAGCGGCCGAACAACCCGGGCAACGCCGACGTTCCGCCGAACCCGAAGGACAACGAAGGGGACGGCGACAACGACCGCGGCAACGACGACCCGGGCCGGGACAAGCCCACGGATCGTCCGACCCAGGGCGGCGGCAACACGTCCACCCCCGATCCCGGCAACGACCCGAAGCCGCAGCCCACCACCACCATCACGGTCACCGCCCCGCCCGTCCCGACGGGCAGCTCGACGCCGACGGCCACGACGACACCGACGGCGAGCAGTACGCCGTCGGCATCCGCGTCCCCGTCGGCGTCCGCGTCCAAGAGCCCCACGGCGTCCAGCACGCCGACGAAACCCGGTGGCACCACAACGGCGAGCCCCACGCAGACGACGCCGACACCCGATCCCCCGAAGCAGACGGCTCCCACAACGCTTAAGGCAACATCCGGCGCGGGCTTCATCACCGTCACGTTCGCCAAGTCCAGTGGAGCGACACCCCAGAGCTACCGCATCGACGGTCTCAAGGACGGCATGAAGGCCGAGCCCACTTCCTTGGGCCCCAAGGCCACATCGTCGTTCAAGGTCACCGGGGGCCAGTGCAAGACGGAATACAGCTTCACCGTGACTGCGGTCTTCGCCGACGGCGTGGAGAAGACGTCGAAGCCCTCTACGGCGGTGCGTCCCTGCACACTCCCGGCCGCGCCCAAGGGCCTCACCGCGAAGCCCGCCGCGGGCGGCCACGGCGGCACGTTCACGTGGACCGACGTCGCCGGCCTCACGTACTCGATCGACTTCCAGGACAAGACCACGAAGTCCACCACCGCCAAGTTCGCGGTGAGCAACCTCAAGAACAGCAAGACATACCCGATCACCATCACCGCGACCAACGAGGCCGGCACCAGCCCCAAGGCCACGGGGAGCCTGAACCTGACCCCGCCGAAGCGCACCTACAAGGTCGGCCCGAACATCGACAACAACGTCACGATCGGCATCCGCTCGGGTCCCTCCGTCGCCGGCACCGTGCGCAACGGCTACATCGCGGCCGACTACACCGGCAACATCACCGTGATCTGCCAGGTCAAGGGCGAGCACCAGGTCCGCCAGGGAACCAACGTGACCGGTTCGATCTGGGACAAGGTCGAGTACAGCGGACCGGGCGACCCCGGCAACGGCTGGACCAGCGACCTCTACATCCGCACGCCCAACTCCAACAGCGGCACATTCTCGTCATCGGAGTTGTGGCAGTGCGAGTGATCGCGACCGGGCAGCCCGCCTGACGCGACAAGCATTCCCCGGTGGTGCGCCCCCTTTCCCGATCGGGGCGCACCACCGAGTCACCCCAGCCCGTCCGCGACCACACACCCGTCAAGACGCGGCAAGCCCTCCCGCCTTCCCCGACCGTCCACGGCACGGAGTGACGGTGGGCGATCGACCTGGAGCGCCGTGAACACGATGCCATCGACGACGAACGACGATCGTCAGAACTCCCTGCCGTTCCATGCCCCCGACGCGCTGGCGTTGTTCGGCGAGTGCTTCAGCGCCCTCGCCGACAACATCGAGCGGGTCGTCGTCGGCAAGCGGGAGCAGATCGAACTGGCGCTGACCTGCCTGTTCGCCGAGGGTCATCTGCTGGTCGAGGACGTGCCCGGAACCGGCAAGACCACCCTCGCCCGCGCGCTCGCGGCCTCGCTCGACGCCGCGTGGCAGCGCGTGCAGTTCACCCCCGACCTGTTGCCGTCCGACATCACCGGCGTGTCGATGTTCCGCCAGACGACCAACACGTTCGAGTTCCTGCCCGGACCGATCTTCGCGAACATCGTGATCGGCGACGAGATCAACCGGGCCTCGCCGAAGACCCAGTCGGCGCTCCTTGAGGTGATGGAGGAGGCCCGGGTCACCGTGGACGGCGTGGCGCACCCGGTACCCCGCCCGTTCATGGTGATCGCCACCCAGAACCCGGTGGACATGTCCGGCACCTATCCGCTGCCCGAAGCGCAGTTGGACCGCTTCCTGATGCGGATGTCCCTGGGCTATCCGGACCTGCGCTCGGAGGTGGCGGTCGCGGCCGGGGCGAACGGCGCCCCCTCGATCGAGACGCTCCCCACCATCGCGACGGCGCAACACATCCAGGAGTTCGTCCAGATCACCCGCAGCCGGGTCAAGGCGGTCGAATCGGTTGTCGAGTACGCCGTGCGGATCGGCCACGCGACCCGCGAGTCGACACACACCCGACTGGGCGCCGGGCCGCGCGGCAGCGTGTCGTTGATCCGGGCCGCCCGGGTCCGGGCCGCGGCGCAGCGCCGCGCGCACATCCTGCCCGAGGACATCAAGGCGCTCGCCGGACCGGTCCTGACGCACCGTCTGCTGCTCACCCCCGAAGCGGAGTTGAGCGGCGTCACCGCCGCCGACGTGCTCACCGAGGTGCTCTCCCAGGTCAGCGTCCCGAGCGCGACGGCACTGAAGGCGAACGCTTGATGCTCTCCTCCAGCGGGCGCGGTGTGCTCGTCTTCGGCCTGGTCCTGTGCGGGCTCGGCTGGGGGTTGGGGTATCGCGAGGGCGTGGTCCTGGGGGTCGCGTGCCTGGTCTCCGTGACCGTCGCCGTGACCTGGACCCTGCGCCGCTCCTCCGTGGCCGCGAAACGCGAAGTGGTGCCCGCGAAGGTCGCCCGCGGCGACATCGCCCAGGGCCGGGTCACCCTGGTGAACACCGGGCGGCGGGCGCTGCGCGGACTGCGGGCCGAGGACCACGTGGCGGGCCTGATGGTTCCTCCCGTCGACCTGCCGCCCGTTGCCGCCGGTGCCGAGATCCGGGCCCGGTACACGCTGCCCACCCACCGCCGCGGCCGGGTGGAGATCGGCCCGATGCACCTCGTGCGCAGCGATCCGCTGGGGCTGACCCGACGTTCGCGTCGGCACGGCGAGTTGGAGACCCTGCTCGTGCGACCGCGCACGATCGCGCTCCAGTCGCTGCCGGCCGGCCGCACTCACCACCTCGAGGGCCCGAACTCCGATACTGCGGACGACGGGACGCTCACCTTCCATTCGCTGCGCGAGTACGTCATGGGTGACGACCTGCGTCGGGTGCACTGGCGTTCCACCGCGCGCACCGGAACGATGATGGTCCGCAAGCTGATCGACGTGAGCCTGCCGCAGACCACGCTGGTCCTGGACACCAACCTCGCCGCGTTCGCCGAGGGGGTGAACGCCGACGAGCGCGACGAGGCGTTCGAGGTCGCCGTCGACGTCACGGCGTCGGTGGCGCTGGCCGCCGCGAGCAACAACTTCCCGCTGAAGGTGGTGACCGGGCGCGGGGCGTTGCCCGCTCCGCTGGGCGATCACCGCAGTGCCGAGCACTGGCTCGACCTGCTCGCCGAGGTCTCGGCACACGAGGACCACTCGTTGTCGGACGCCTTCGACGTGGTCGAACGTACCCGGGCCGGCGACACGTTGATCGTGGTCACCGGCAGCACCGACACCCCCGGGTTGCCGCGGATGGACCGGGTCCAGGGCCGGTTCGATCGTGCGTTGCTGATTCGCGTCGCCCCACCCTCGACCACCGACCCCGGCCGGCGCTCGACCGCCCGGCCGACCGCGATGCACGTGTCGCAGATCCGGGTGTCCAGCCTGGAGGAGATGGCCGTGGCGTGGCGCAAGGAGATTTCCCGGTGAGCACCACTCTCGA
The DNA here is from genome assembly GCF_055558835.1 of Embleya sp. NPDC025285. Classification (NCBI taxonomy): domain Bacteria; kingdom Bacillati; phylum Actinomycetota; class Actinomycetes; order Kitasatosporales; family Streptomycetaceae; genus Embleya; species Embleya sp. NPDC025285. Next base: position 57,747 of record NZ_JBVHLU010000059.1, on the reverse strand, counting down.
CGATCGCCCGGTGGAGTCCGAGCCCACCGGCGATTCCCGGCCGGGCGGAGCGGCGTCCGCGCCGCCCGCGCGCCCGAATCACCCACGTGGTCGGCTCGATCGGCCGGATGCCGACCATCGCTCCCTGTGGTCGCTGATTCCCGTGACGCTCGCCGCGTTGTCGGTGGGCTGGGCGTTCGGCCGCACCTTCGAGACGCGCGACCTGGTGCCGGTGATCCTCCCGTCCGCGATCGTGCCGGTGTTGTTGTCGGTCGCCTGCTCGCGACCGGTGCGGTCCCCCGCGCCGTCGGGCACCGCCGCCTGGACCGGGGCGGCCCGACGCGGGCCGGCCGTACGGCCGTTGTGGCCGTCGTTGATCATCACCGTGGTGTGCTGGTCGCTGGTGTTGTCCGCGACGCTTTTCCGGGACCGGGCCGCGGGTGGTTTCCTGCCGAGCATCGGGCTGATCCGGGAGATCTGGTCGGCGCTGTTGGACGCGCCGCACGCGGTGTTGAGTGTGGTGGCGCCGGTGCCCGGTGATGCCGAGATGCTCGTGCTGCCCGCGACGTGTGTGTGGCTTGCCGCCCTCGGCGGCGCCGAGTTGGCACTGCGTACCCGCACGGTCGTCGCACCCGCGGTGCCCTCGGTGTTGTTGTTCGCGGTACCGGCCGTGCTGGGGACGGGTGGGCCGGGAAGCAATGTCGCGGCGTCGGTGGCGTTGGCGGGCTCCGTCGGCCTGTTGCTCGTCGCGCGGCGTCCGGGACGCGGATCGGGGCTGCGCAACCTGTCGATCGGCCTGCCGTTGGTGGTGGCCTCGTCGGTGTTCGCGGGCGCGATCGGTCCCGCGCTGCCCGGGGCGACCGCACGCGAGGCGCCGGACCTGCACACGCTCGTCGAACCGCCGACCGATGTGCGCCTGGGCGGGGCCAGCCCGTTGGATCGCATCTCCGCGTGGTTGCAGACCCCCGAACGTCCACTGTTCACCGTCTCCGGCCCGGCCCCCGCGGAACGCAACTGGCGGCTGGCGGTGTTCGACTCCTACAACGGGGTGCGCTGGGCTCCGGCCGACGACCTGCGCACCACGACCGGGCGCGTTCCCGACCGTGAGGACACCTCCGTGGTGTCCAAGACGGCCGAGTCGCATCTGGTGACCATCAAGGAACTCGGCGGGATCTGGCTGCCCGCGGCGGACCGACCGCGCGAGATCCGTCCCCCTGCCGGACTCGAGATCTCGGTGGAGCAGCACAGCGGCACGGTGGCCGCGCACCGGCGGCTGCCTGCGGGGACCCGCTACGAGGTCGACTCGCGCGTCCCGGTCCTGGATCCCAACCGCCTGCAGTTCCTGCCGGTCGGTACGGATCCCGCCTTCATCACCATGCCGGACAAGGACGTCACGGGCGAGCCGTTCGAGGCGCTGCCGGTGTTTCGGCGACTCGCCGAGGAGGCGACCACCGGCGCCAGCTTCCCCTACCAGCAGGCGCTGCGGCTCGCGTCGTGGTTGCGCACCAACTACCGATACGACATCACGGCCACGCCGGGACACTCGTACCGCAACCTCCAGTTCTTCCTCGAGTCGGGCAAGATCGGCACCTCGGAGCAGTTCGCGACCGCGTTCGCGGTGATGGCGCGCACGCTGAACCTCCCGAGCCGGGTGGTGGTCGGCTTCTCCTCGGGGACCGACATCGGCGGCGGGGTGCGCGAGGTGCGGGCCGGGGACGTGGTCGCGTGGCCCGAGATCGAGTTCGCCGGCGCCGGATGGGTGCCCTTCTTCCCCACCCCGGGACGCCAGAACGAACCGGGTGACCGGAACAAGGCGCCCGGCCAGGACGTGGCCCAGCCGGGCACGGTGGCCTCGCCGCCGCCTCCGCAGCTCACCCGCGACCAGGTCGACGCGGGCATCGAGGGCACCGATCGCAGCGGTGTGGCGCCGGACCCCCACGACGGCGAGGACAAGGACTCCGGTATTCCGTGGTGGCTGGTGGCCGCGGTCATCGCCGCCGCCGTACTGCTGGGCTACGCGGTGCTGGTCTTCATCGCGCCGCGCGTGGAGCGGCGACGACGTCGCGGCGGCACGCCGAACGAACGGGTGTTGGGCGCCTGGCAGTTGATCGGCGCGGCGCTCACCCGAGCCGGTCTGCCGGCCGGGAGCGCGGCCACGGCGCAGGAGGTCGCGGTGTACGGCGGCGCGCTGCTGCCCGCCGAGGTCGGGGCACGGCTGCCCGCGTTGGCGGACCTGGTCAACGACTGCGCGTACGGCGAACGGGTCGCCACGCAGCAGGAAGCCGACGACGCGTGGAGTCTGTGCGCCGCCCTGGAAGGGGTGTTGCGCCGCGAGTCGTCCACGACGTCACGCCGGCAGCGCGTGCTCGCGCGCTGGCGGCCGCGCAGGGTCATCGGGGTATTCGGGTTGTCGAAGGGACGGCGGGAGTGGGGGCAATGAGCAGCGGGGGAGCTTCGGGGATTCGAGCCGGCACGAGAGCGAGACTGGCGCGGCTCACCGCGGTCGTCGCCGCTGGCGCCTCCCTTGCCGGTTGTAGCCAGGTGCCGAACATGCTGGTGCAATCCCAGGATCGCGAGATATTCCTTTCCAGAGGCGGTGGGGCGACATCCGACCTGCTGGACGTGAACGCCATTCCGGAGAAATACCGGAAATACGTGCCCCAACTGGAGAAGGCCGGGGCAGCCTGCACCGACGTCACCGCGCCGTTGATCGCGGGACTCATCGAGACCGAGTCGAGTTGGGATCCGCCCCCGGTCAACAGTGATGCCGGGCGCGCCCAGGGCCTCGGCCAGTTCATGCCGGGCACCTGGAATGGCGACCCCAGAAAGACCGATGATGGGGCGGGTCGCGACGGAGACAACGACAATGTGAAGGACATCGGCAACCCGGCCGACGCGATCATCGCGATCGGCGACTACCTGTGCTCGATCGCCAAGAAGGTCCACGAGTTCCACGAAGAGGGCAAGATCCCCAATGTTCGGCCCGGCGAGCAGCTCAAGATGCCGGACCTGATGTTGGCGGGCTACCTCCGCGGTCCCTACATCTGGACCAACCCGCCCTCGGGCGTGACGTACGCCTCCGATGGCATGCCGCAAATCGACGACCCGAAGAACAAGACACCCCGGGAATACGCGAACGGAATCATCAAGCTCGCCAAGGAGAAGTATTCGATCAAGGGAGTTGGCGGCAATCTCCCCGCGATCGTGGGCCAGGATCGGCAGGCCATCATCAGTCGGGCGAAGGTGTGGACCGATGCCCGCGTCCCCTACAGCCAGAGCAACTACAAGGACGGCCTGATGGCCGACGGCAAGACGAAGCAGAGATACCGCACCGACTGCTCGGGCTTTGTCACCATGGCGTGGGGCGTGGAGGCCGGGGCGAACACCACGGCGATGACCGGCATGACCGAGCCGATCAAGAAGAGCGAACTGACGGCCGGTGACATCATCCTCGACGACGACGGCGGCAATTCCGGGCACGTCGTACTGTTCGAGAAGTGGGCCGACGGAGGCCAGACCGAGTACTGGGGATACGAGGAAGCCGGCAGCACGGGCGCGATCTACCGCAAGATCCCTTACCTCTACTTCAAGGGATCGGGGCCGTACGAGCCGCGTCGTTTGAAGGGGCTCAAGTAGGAGGCGACCCGCCCGCCGGTCACCTGCCGGCGGGCGTCATGCCGAGCCGAGCCGCCTCACGTGTCGGGTTCGCTTCGCGGCCGCTCTCCACTGACCTACTACTCGGCGCCGCCAGTCCGTCCCGCGTCAATTGATCGCGGAACGTGCCCAGCGCGTGCTCCGGCTGGGCGAGGGCGTCGAACCCTCGCCCGGCCAGGGCTCCGGGACCGGTCGGGCCGACACCCGGCGCGGGCTGCGGCGCGGCCTGCATGCCCAGGTCACCGAAACCAAGCGCCCACGCGTGAGTCGGCCGGCTCGGTCCCGCGGCCGGAGGCGCCTGGCCGACGGCGGTCCAGAGATTCTCGGCCGCCGGCAGTTGCGGTCGCGAGGGACCCGCTTGCTCACTCACGTCGCCTCCCGGCCTGGATGACTCGGATCTCGTTACCTGTCGATCAAAGGTTGAACATCTCGCGGGCACGCTGGGGAACCTGGCCGCTGCGATGCAGCACTTGCGCCCGGTCCCGGGCGGGCTGCGCCTGCGCGGCGAATCCCAACGCCCTGCGCTGCGCACGAACCGCCCGCGTGCCCATCCTGGCAGCAGCGCGCTGCGCGCTCACCCTGCGCCGCTGTGCCGAGCGCTGCTGGATACCGGGTGCGATCCGGCGACCGTTTCCGGCCGCGATCTGATTCAACAACATCCCCTGCGCCCGGCTGCGGTCCGCGAAGAACTGCACCTTGGCCCGATTGTCGGCCGCTTTGACGGCCTGATCCTCGTACTTGCGATATGCCCGCGCTCCCGCGCGCATCCCAGAGTTCTGAGCGTAGAACTTCGTCGACTGCCATCTGGCCGCGACGTTGGTCACGCCCTTGGTCAGACGGCCCGCCACGGCCGCACCGGCGGTCTTGAATTTTCCCTTTCGCTTTTGCTTCAAATACTTGCGGGCTCTATCAAGCCTTGTGCTCGCCCAGGAGAGAATGGGCTGGGCCAAATCGGCCGCGTCCCCGATTGAATGTGGACCACCATTGGGGCCGAACTCGACGGCTTGGCTCATCGCTCATCCCTTCCGTGCCGGTTGATCCCTCCGGCGAACATCACGGCCAGCCCGGGCGGTTCAGCTTGGCCTTCTGGAGGTCGTACTGTTCCTTCGGCCGTTCCGGTTGACCCGGCGTTTCAAAGTCATCCTCGATCGCGAAAGTGACGTCGCCATCATCCCATGAAGCGTCGGGATCGCGCGGGGACACCCGGAACGCCGGGTCGTCCCACATCTCCGGCGGCGAGGGTTCGATGGGCAGTTCCGCGAGGGGGCGATCCGAGTGACCCTCGCGCGGGTCACAGGCGACGAAGGGGCCCAGTTCGGGATCCATCAGCATGCGCAGATGCGGATCCGCGTGTTGGAGCCACCAGGTCGACATGCCCAACGCCGCGTCGTGACGCAGGTATTCGAACGCGCGCCAGATCGCGGTGAAGCGAATGATCGCCTCGGGGTGTTTCCACCACGCGGGGCACCACATGATCGACGAGCGGTTCAACCGGCGTTCGATCACCTTGACCATGTAGTCGACGACGAAGCGGTCGACCGATTCGAAGACGAACTCCGGCTCCGGCTCGAGCTCTTCGTCGAAATCCTCGACTTCGGGCACGGTCTCTCGTGCCTGCCGGGCGGCGGCTTCGGTCATCGACCGGAATCGCTCCGGCGCGTCGCCCTGTCCCCAGACGTCGTCGTCCGGGAGTTCGCCGCTCATTTCACCGCCTTGGCCATGTTGATCTGGGCGGCGTTCATCACCTGGGACGGGTCGTAGGTGTTGATCGATTCCTGGATCCGGTCGGCGTACTCCGTCTCCCACCACGGCACGGTGCGCACCAGGGTCGGGCGCGAACCACTGATCTGCACGAACGCCCGGCCGCGCGGCATCGACATCAGGTCCGACGCGTCCAGCACCGCCTCCGCTCGGCTGGCCCGGCTGATCCCGCGATGGTCACCGAACTTGTGGCTGGTGGACGTGGTGCGAGGTTCGAACATGCCCGCGGACTTGGCCAGATTCTCCAGGAACGACACGTCGGAGACGCCGCCTCCGTACACCCGGATGTTCGCCGAACCCCACAACTTCTGCATGCCGTTGTCGCCCCACACCGAGACCCCCTGGGCCCAGGACTGGAGAATCACCATCACGATGACGCCACGCGAACCGAAGTGGGTGTACTTGTCGGGAAGCGCCTTCCAGGGGCAGACGTTCGCGGCCTCGTCCAGGACGAAGAGCGCCGGGATGGGCAGCCGCCCGTTGGGCGAGTCACGCGAGTAGTTCTCCGCCTCCTCGGCCAGGATCGTGGTCAGCGCCATCACCAGCGGAGCGGCGATCTTGTTGGTCTCCTCGGACAGCAGGTACAGGGTGTCCGAAGGCGAGCGCACGAACGCCATGTAGTCGAACTCGGGTCGGCTGGGGTCGCTTCCCGGCGTTACCCATTCGTTGATGTTCTCGGCCACCAGGAACGAGGCCATCTGGATCGCCGTGCCGTACACACCGGCCCGCTGCCGGTCGGGTTGACCGATCACCGACTCCACGGCCTCGGCGGGCATGTGATGGCCGCCGTCGCGCAGGATGCGTACGGGAGTGTCGTCGGTCGGGCGGGTCAGCCACACGTAGACCTGGGTGATCGGACGCTTGTCGATCGAGGCCGCCAACAGCAGGTTGGCGAACAGGTCCTGGGCGGCGGGTTCGAAGTAGGCGTCGCTGCGCGCGTGGTCCTGGCGGTTGACCGAGACGAAGCGGGCGGCGAGCTTGACCGCCTTGACGATGCTGTCGCCGACGTAGGTCAGCGGATTCCACCAGAAGACCGGCTTTCCACCGGCCTGGTTCTGCGGGTCGAAGATGTAGACCGTGCCCTTGGCCTCGCGAATGGCCCGGGTGGCGTCCACCACGTCGCGCTTGTTGGAGGTGACCACGACCGCGCCCGGGGCGCTGACGATGTTCGGGATCGCCCTGGTCGCCGTCTTACCGGTACGAGGACCCCAGATGTCGACGTGCATGTCCTCCCAGGAACCCCACAGTTCGTTGTCACCGCGCACGGTGCGACCGATGAAGACGCCGGGCGTGGTCCCCTTCGCGAGGCCGAACTTGCTGGCCGTGCGGGTGACTTGGTGGGTCATGGACGGCGCCAGTTCCTTGGGCGAGGCCAGGTAGCGGATGGCCATGTCGATCCGCTCGCGCTTGCCCCGAGCCTTCGTCCAGACCTTCCACCCGAGGCCGACCAGGACGAGTACGACGACCAGTTGCAGGCACAGGTACACCGTCGCGATCGCGCCCGGCCATTGGTAGTCGCCGATGGCCAGGCGCACCCACAGCACGAGCGGATTGGGCCCGGGTTCCTCCGTCGGCCCTTCGGCCGCCAAGGACGCGGAGAGCCACGTCATCACATGCAGCGCCACCAGTGCGACGATGCCGAACAGGAATACCAACGCCTCGAGTTCGACGTTGGGCCCTCTGCGCTTCTGAGTGGCGCTCATGCGTTACCCCCTTGTCTTTCGTACGCACGGCCCGGGGCGCACGGCCCCGGGCCGAATACTGCTCACCAACGCTGCGGCGCCGGCGCTCCTCCTACGGGGCCGCTCCCGGCGGAGACGGGAATCACCTGACGCTGCGGGTGTCGGGGCGCGTCGTACTTGCGTTCCCTCATGAACGGAATCTCGTCGACGCCGCCTCCGCTCTTGTTCATCTGGTACTCGCCCATCGCTCCCAGGGCGGGAATCGCCATCTTGGCGAGCGTGCCGCTGCCCGGCGGCAGACCCGTGGCGCCGCCCAGCACGTTCGAGGCCACGAACTTCGCAGCGGCGTTGACCGGCGCGGACGGAGGAGCGGGCGGTGGCACCGGCACGGTAGGAGCCCGTGGCGGAGCCTGAGCGGCGGGTGCGGGTTGCTTGACCAGCGACACCGGTGCCGACGGCGGAGGCGGAGGAGGTGGATTGTTCGACTGTTGTTGTTGCTGCTGCTGCTGCTGTTGTTGCTGTTGTTGCCGCCTTTGCTGTGGGTTCTGCGGTGGACCCGGAGGTCGGCGTCGGCCGCCGCCCCCTCCGCCCGCACCCTTGGCCATCGCCGCAGCGGCTCCGGCCCCGCCCGTGGCGACGACCGCACCGAGCGTGGCCACCCCCTTGGCGCCCATCGCCAGGCCCCCCATCACCGCGCCGTGGGCGCCCTTGCCGTCCTCCGCCACGAGGCCGACCAGGGGGTTGACCATGCGCATCGTGGCCGGGAGTGACAGCGTTCCCGCCGCGAGGATGATGACGCTGGCCAAACCCTCGGCCGTGCTGCCGTCCTCCGGATTGGCCCACATGCGGAACACCGGGACGATGACGAACGCAGCCGTCGGTTCAAGCAGCGCGAATCCGATGGCGAAGCTGAAGCATTTCTTGAGCGCGGCCTTACCGGTTTCGGTACCCGAGCCGGCCGCGAAGACGGGCATGATGCCCAGGAGTAGTGTCAAGCCGACGAGTCTCGCCAGCATGTATAGATACAACATGACACCGGCGATGATGAGCAGAATCGCCGACAGCAGGAAGAGCGCGAAGTTGATCGGGCGGTCCGTGCTGCCCATGGGCGTGACTTCGAGATACTTCTGGACGGCGTTGCAGACCTCGGCCTCGTTGATCGCCGTGCCGCTCTTGCCGGACAGACCTCGAATCAGGAACCATTGGGTGAACGTATGTCCTGCGGTGAGTAGTAGACCGAAGAACGCGATGCTCGACGTGGTGACCACGACGAGGGTGAACATCGCCTTGGCCATCGACCCGACCGCCATCGGGTTACGCGACAGCGCCATCTTCCCGGCAACCCACAACAACGACAGCACGGCGACAACCGTCGTGATGAAGATCGTGTGGCTGCGCAGCATGTTCGTGATGCCTGTGGCACCGCGATCCTGCCCACCGGTGAACGGGGCGTCGACCTTGAGCCACCAACTCAGCACTTCCGTGGCGAGCTGGCTCATCTCGAAACGGATCCACTCGATCGGCTGACCGAGGAAGCCGTAGGGGTTGTTGGTCTTGTCGGTGGCCCATTTCTTGACCGCCCACTGCCATTCCTCGTCGGTCAGTGTGCAGGCGCTGTGCCAGCTGAAGTTCTCGTCCGGATGGTACTCGTGACAGCCGATCTTGCCGATCGCATAGGTGTCGGTCCAGGCGAAGTCGCCGCGGACGAGTTCCTCGGAGTCGTACTGGTTGTCCTTGAGCTTGTCTTCGATGTTGGGGCCGTACGGATTGACCGGCGCGAAGTCACACACGTCACCACCGCCTGTTCGTGTTGTTCACGTCGAGTTCGGCCGGTGTGAGGTCGACGTGAACCGGAATTCCGGGGCGGCCACCAACCTTGATCATGAAGTTTCCGAGTCCGGGAGGCGGGGCCTCCTCGCCGCGGGTGGAGTCCCACGAGGGTGGCGTCGACCAGTCCTCGATCATGCGCTGTTCGGCCATCGTCATCGGGACGACCGAGTTCAGTTGCGGCATCTCCGCCGCGGGCAGACCACCGGTGATCACCATTCCCGCGCGTTCCACGAAGCCCTTGGCCTTCATCCGGTCCTCCTCGGCCGGCAGCGCGAGCAGGTCGGACATCGTGTGGGTGATCATCGCCATGCCCACACCGCGCTGACGGTTGAGTCGGGTCAGGGCGTCCACGCGGTCGACCAGGCCCCGGCCGGCGCGGAGCACACGCCACAGTTCGTCGAGGATGACGAAGTAGTTGCGCCTGGGCTCCAGCCCCGCGTCCGCCAATGCCTGGGCTACCGAGATCGCACCGAAGCCGTAGCTCCAGCACGCCAGCAACGCCGCCGCCTGGAGCGAGCTTTCGCCGTCGTCGATGGCGCTGACGTCGAAGCAGACCGGACTGTCCCGGCGCATCGGCTCCGAGGTCGGCCGAGAGAACATCTCGCCCAGCCGGCCGTCGCCCAACAGGCCGATCAGCGACGACTCCAGGGTTTCGGTGATCTCCCGGTAGCGAGCCACGTCGCCCCGGTCCAGGGCCACCGCCCGCAGTTCGTCGGGCGCCTCCTGAATGACCTTCAGCAGGTCGGCGAGCACCGGTACCCCGACGAAGCGTTCGTCGAGCAGCTTCAACGCCGCGTTGAGGATCGTTTCCTCACGGTCCGCGGGGGGAGCGCCGCGAAGCACCGTGATCAGGGAGGCGACGGCGTTCAGCCGCCGGCCGTGCGCGTCGGCCAACAGCGACCGGCGCGCGGCCTCCGGCAGACGAGCGGCGGCGGCCTTCGACTCGCCCGGGTCCAGGACGTTGAGATAGCCACGCCCGCGGCCGAGTTCGATGACCTGTCCGCCGAGTGCGCGGATCAGGTCGGCGTAGTCGGGCTTGAGGTCGCCGAACACCACCGGGTTGACCCCGTACCCCGCCAGCCCCAGTGCCTGGCGGCGCACGATGGTCGACTTGCCCAGACCCGGCTTGCCGAGCACGAACTCACTCGGGTTGAGAATGAGTTTGGCCCGCTGGAACCAACTGATCGGGTCACAGCACAGCGTGCCGCCACCGGTCAGCGAACGCCCCAGCGGTACACCGACCGCGGGCGTGCCGGATCCGGCCGCGAACGGCCAAAGCCCACAGACCTGGACGGTGGTGCCACGCCACTCTGGTGGCGCCTCCACATATCCCACCGAGCCCGCGCCGTACCCGGTCCAGCCTCGCCAGCCGGCCGTTCTCGGCTTTGGGGTCTGGGCCTTCTTCTTCTGCTCGGCCTTCGACTTGGCCGTCGTGCCCTGCGGCCCATGCGGAAGAGGAGCCGGCTTCGACCGTCGCCCCCGCTTTCGTCCGACGTCCGTCTGCTCGGACTCCTCCGCGGGCATGACCCCTGTGGGGTTGTGCACCGACATTTCGTCCTGCCCTTCTAGCCGCGTGCGCGAACGCCCGGCGAGTACGCGGTCGATGTCCGGTGGCCGGTCACATCGCGTCCCGGACGGTCTGTGGCACCTTGAGGTGCTTCGGCAGAACCAGACCCAGGGGCAGCGCGGCGGCGAAGGCCGACGCCTGGGAGCCGTACACGCGGCGGATCGCGATCCGGGCGGAGGCCGACAGGTTGTCCATCGCCGACGCGGCCAGGTCCAGACCGTCGCTGTCCTCGACGGTCGCGGTGACGAGCATGCCGAACTTGACCAGTCCGGCTCCCGTGGCCTCCTCCTGAGCACTCTGCTGTGCGGCGCGCACCGCGATCGAGTCGCGGGCGTTGCCGACCTTGGCCTGCTTCGCCTTGAACATCGCGTCCTTCACGTCCCGTTCGACGATGCTCGCGGCGGTCGACGAGTCGTGCGGGCGGTACAGCAGCGTGACCCGCTTGCGGTCGATGTCGGGGTGCGGCCCCAACAGTCGCGCCAGAACATTGGAGAAGACCTCGCCACGAGGCGCGTCGGACATCGCCCAGGTCACCGACAGTGCGCCGTCGTGCCGGTAGTGGTCCCACGCCTCCTGGGTGGCGCTGGGCCCGGCGTCGTCCCAGGTGATGCCCGCGCCACCCTCGGAGCGGGCCTGGTCGATCAATGCGGCCACGCTGGGGTCGTAGGCGACCCTTACCGCTTCGGCGAGTTCGGTGCCGCTCATCGGGCGCGCCTGTCCTGCTCCGGTCATCTGCAGACCGGCGCACAGTCCGGGCAGCCGGGTGCCCAACTCGGTGGCCATCTCCTCCGGAGTGCGCTTGGGCACGCCGGGGCGAGGAGCGCCGGAGAAGGTCAACGCGACCCGGGTGGACACCCGTGCCGAACCCACCGGGTAGAACTCCACGACCTCGTTGAGCACGTGCTTGGAAAGGTTGGGCGCGTCCGGCCGCAGATGGTCGAAGACCTCACGACGCAGGCGTTCACCGGTGTCGACCGCGGTCTCCACCGTGACCGAGGCGGCCACGATGCCGGGCTCGTTGCCCAACGCGGCCAGCCACTGTCCCCAGTAGGCGACCCAGGTGTCCACCTGTTCGGTGTCCACCAGCGATCCGCCGTCGGCGTCGCACTCGATCACGACGGTGTGGTCGTTGGTGGAAGGCACCGTCAACAGCGCGAACGGGCGCTGATAGGCGTCCTGGGCTTCATAGAGCTTCGACCCGGCGGCCAGGCCTGGCAGCTTGCAGGTGCCCAGCGGTATACGACCCAGGGGGCCGGATCGGTAGAGGTGTTGACCCTTCGCTTTGCCCCGCGACCACGCGCCTCGGGCGACCAACCACTGCAACCCCGTACGTCCTTGTCGATCTCGGTACAGCAAGGGAGCCAGGACGACCGCGAGCAACACCGTGAGGAAGATCGCGAAGACCAACGAGATCATCATGCTGACGATGATCGTGACCATGCCGCCCAGCAGGATCATTGTTCCGGCCATCCCCAGGCCGAGGATGCCCGGCGAGGTCGGCTTGCGCCAATTGCCGTAGGTACGAATCTCGGGTGCTGTCACGTTCGTCTCCTCGGTGGCCGCGACCGCTCGGATCCGCGGTTGCGGTCGGAAGTGCCCGGCGGTTCAGGGACCGTCAGGGGGTCCACGCCACGTATCCGGCACTCGACGACACCGATCGGGCCGGAGGCCGGGAGCCGTCGGGTGGAAGTTGCAGACGCCAGCCTTCGTCCCAGACCACGGTCCACGTCGTGGCATCGAACGTGCCCGCCCGCTCGCGCATCCGCACCAGGGTCACGGTCGATGCCTGTGGAGAGTAACTGTCGACCCGAAAGCCGACGAACTGGGGCTTGTCCTGCACGGATTGGCCCTGATCCGCGGTCCGCGTCGGCGCCGCCGAACGACTGCGGGCCAGGAAGCTCTCCTTGCCGGGACCCTGCGCCAACATCGTGCCCGCCACCAGGATCGGCGACTCCGCCGTCTCGTAGCGCTCACTGATTTGCGCCGCGGCGATCAACGCCCCGGCCGGCGTGCGCGCGTAGCACCGGACCGTTCCGGAATCGGCGAGCCCCGGGCCGGCCGTGCGCGAGACCGGCAGTCCCACACCGTGGTACGGCTCCCAGACCACGCCCGCCGGCTGCACCGTGGGAATGGTCTGATCCCGGTCGGACAACTCCGGGCACTGTTTCGCCGCGGCGGTCGAACTCTTCTCGCCGCCCGTGCCGGACGGAACCGCCGTCGACGAGGCCACGGTGGTCGCCGCGGCGGAAGCCGCGCCGGCCTGCGGTGTCGAGGGCAGCCCGTCCGGCTCGAACACGATCACCGTGACCGCGGCCAGACACAGGATGCCGAAGCCCGCCGTGGCGACGATGAACCCCCGCTGGGTGAAGGGGTTCCCATCATCCCCGGAGCGGTCGTTGTCGGCCGATTTGTTGCGCCGTAGGAAGGCCACAGTCGTTCCCCCGGGGAGATCCGCCTACTTCAGCAGCAGCTGTGCGAGCGTCGCGCAGCTGCCCACCAGGATGGCGGCGACCATGATCCAACCGAGGCTCATGATGTGCTCGCCGCTGCCACCGCTCTTGTGCGACATCGCCATTCGTCCCGCGCAGGCCAGGACCGCGATGACACAGACCACCGTGACGACCCAGGCACCGTAACCGAGCAACTCGTTGATGCCGCTGCCGAGCTTGCCGGGCGCCTTCGGCTTGGGGTCCTTGATGTCCGTCGTGAAGCCCTCGACCCGTGCAAGCGTCGCTGCGATCAAAGCCATTACTACTCCCCGCTGTATCGGTTGTTGGTGAGGCCGGCCAGTTCGGAAGCCAACTTCCGAACGTCCTTGGCGGAGTTCCGGGCGTCGGGCCACTCACCCAGTCGCCACGCCTCGTTCCAGGAGATTCGCCACAAACGAGGCACTCCTCCCGCGACGAGCTTCAGCCATTGCTGAAGGCTCTTCGGCAAGGGTCCGGGGGCGTCGGCGACGGCCACCAGACCCAGGAGGTCGACTCCTTCCAGTGCCCCGGAAGCCCATTGCCTCCCGGCGTTCTGGGCCGCGTGCAGACCGCCGGCGTGGGTCCGGGCGACCAGGACCACACCGCTTCGTCCCGACGTCGAGGAGACTGGCCATCCCCGGCCCCCGGATTCGGCGCCCTGCGGGATCGCCAGTGCGAGGGTGCTTTCCCCCGCTCCCCCGTGGCAACTCACCCACCACCAGGGCGGACGAGCGGAGCCGGGGGGAGTCCAGGTGCCCAGACCGCCCGTTCCCGGCTGCACCAACCCGCGTTGCGGCGATTGCGGCCCGAGGCTGACGTAGGTGGGAGTCTCCACTACGGGTTCGGCCTCGACGGTCACCGTGGCACGCGGTAGCCACGGATTGTCCTTCGGCTCTTCAGGTCGACGTGACACGAGATCACCTCCCGCGCTACGACGGTCGTCGCAGCGTGGCGGCAGGAGCCATGACCGGATTCCGGGAGCGCGGCATCAGAAGACGACCGCCTTCGCGATCGACACCGAACTTCCGGCCAGGGCACAGGCGACCATCACCCAACCCATGCCGAAGATCGTGCCCTCGGCGTCCCCGTCGCGATACGTCATGGCCAGCTTCGCTGCGGACAACAGGAATCCCACCACACACGCGGCAATCGTCAAATACATGCCGATGCTGATGATTTCGTTCAGCGGCCCGGCGAAAGGCGCGCTCCCCCCGGGATCGGGAGGCAGTTGCTTCACCGTATTCGGTGGCACGATGTAGGTGGGCGGCGCCGGTCCGTCCGGCGGATCGTCCATCGGCAGCAGATCGAACAGCACCATGTGTATCTCCAGGCGTTCGGCAGTCGGCACCGCCCCGCCCCGCCGATCCGAGCCTCATGCCTCGGTGAAAACCCGAAACATCGGCCGTAGTGCCGTATTTCCGCGCGCGCGCGAAAAAAATGGGAGGACGGAAGTCACCAGCGCGCGCTCTCTCCGCGCCGGGCAGACCTCCACGTCGCCGTGCCATCGGCGGAAACCGGCCGATTGTGGGGTCTGCCACGAGATGGTGCTCCGTAAGACGTGATGATGCCGATTGATGCAAGGCGCACGCCGACATTAGCCACCCCGTGGGAACCCCACTATCCAGATTGCGTGGGACCGATCGCGCCAATCGGATGACCGCCGAGGACCGCGCCGCGCGGTCGGTCCCGACCCGACGAATCGGTCAATTCTGCGCCGCCGGCGGGGTCTTGTTCGCGTCCGGACACACCGGTTCCCCGCGGGCGACGAGCACGCCGGTGGGCTCTCCGATCAGCGTGCTCACCACGAAGCAGGAGCTGCGCGGCGCCTGCGAGAACACCGCGGTTCGCTCGTCGGCGCCGACCAGGACCCGCTCGACCAGACTGCCCGCGGGCGTCTGCGCGATGGCCACATACCCACTCACGTTCTGCACGTTCGTCGGCGCCTCCCAACCGACCTTGAGCGCCTTCTCGAACCCGCTCACCGCGACGGATCGCGGCACCCGGGAGGCGAGTTGCGCCTGCTCGACCGGCCGCGCCGTCTGTGTCGACCACGCGGCCGCGGACCCGGACGGCTTGCCCGGCTGGACCGGCACCTGCCGATCGGCCGGTCCGGGCGCGAGCGTGCTCGGGAGGGAGGGTTCCGGCGCCGCCGTGGGCTTGTCGTCGCCGCCCGACACCAGGACCACCCCGATGGTGATCACCAGCAGACCCGCGGCACCCGCCGCAACCAGGAACATCGGCTTGATCCGCTTGCGATCCGCCTTCTCCTCCGCCAACTCCCAGTCGTGGGGGCGGGGGAAGTAGCCGGTGGGACCCGCGCCCGGCGCGCCGATGGGTAGCGCTTCCGGTTCCGCATTCGCATCCGCAAAGGTGTGCGAATTGCCTTCGTCCGGCTCGTCCTCGTAACCCGCGTACGGCGAGACATAGGGCGGCGGCTCGTCGGGGTCGGAACCTGTCGAGGACGCCGAGGGCACCGAAGGCGTCGCGGCTGCCTGGCGCGGCGGGTCCTGGTCCAGTTCCTCGTAGCCGGCGTACGGCGAGACGTACGGCAGCGGCTCGTCGGCGCCGGAACCGCCCGAGGGCACCGAGGGCATTGCCGCGGCCTGGCGCGGCGGGTCCTGGTCCAGTTCCTCGAATCCGGCGTACGGCGAGACGTACGGCGGCAGTTCGGCGGGCTCGAAGTCCGACTCCGGCTCGGGTGCCGGCGCCGGCTTGGGCTTGGGTTCGGGCGCGGGCTGGAACGTGGGCGTGGGCTCCGGCTCCGGCGCCGGTGCAGCCGGCGCCGCCTGCACCGGCAGCGGCGCGGCCGAGACCGGGACTTCCGCCGCCGGCACGTTCTCCCGCTCGTCGCCCTCGGCTGGCCACCACGCGGGGGCGGACAACTGCCGCGGCGGCGTCCAGGTCTGCCCGGCGTCGGTATCGGCCGGGTCCTGCTCGGCCGCGGTGCCGGCGGAGACGGAAGGTACGCCGACCGTCGCGGGCCACCACTCCCCGTCCGGCGCGAGCAGCGACTCCTGCCCGTTCCGAGCGGCGGCGGGACGCGGCGGCTCGTCGAGCCACCACTCCTCGTCCGGCGGAAGCAACGCCTCCTGCCCACGCGGATCAACGAACGCCTCCTGCCCACCCGGATCAACGGCGGAGCGCGGCGTCGCGACCGGCCACCACTCCTCGTCCGGCGGGAGCAACGCGGCCTCCGGTCTGCTCGCCCCGTCGCCCGCGCCCACCTCGGGAACGACTCGGTCGCGTTGTGTCGTGGCGCCTTCGTCGGCACCTTCCCGACGCTCTTCCACTGGATCGTCTCCCCTCGATGAGTCTCGATGAGTCGTCGGCCGCGGGACCGGTGACGAGGCCGTCGCCCGTCGGGGCCGAACGAGACAGGACCTGCCAAACCGCTCAACCCAACGAACGGAGTTCCTCGAGCCAGCGCGTCGCGACGCCCGTCGTCGGATCGTCGGCGCCGCGCACCCGCATTTGAGCCTCGACCACGAGGGGACCGACTTCCAGGCTTGCCCGGAGCCGGGTCACCCGTCGCCAACTGGTGTACGCGTTGGCCGCATAGCGTTGTGCCGCCGGGTCCGACGCGACGTCCACGCCCGACTCGAGGGCCAATTCGGCGTAGATGCGCGCCGCCAGCTCGGGTTCCCCGGCGAGGGCGGCGACATACGCGCGCACTTCGCGTGCCCCCCTCGGCGGGGTCCCGCCGTCCGCGACGAGTCGCTCCGACAGTTCGCGGGCCTCGTCCAGGTTCCCGGCGTCGGCCGCCGCGCGGATCCGCACCAGCAACTCGTGCCGCTGCCGCGCGAGGGAAGCCGAGGACTCGGGGGCGGCGGCGGAGGCCACGGGGACGGAGGCTTCGGCGACGGCCGGCTCGGGCGTGGCGGGGCTCGGAGCGGCAGGCGCCGAAGCCGCGGGGGGCGCCGAAGCCGCGGCAGGCGCCGGCCGCGCCTCGACCGTCTCGAACTCGACCGGAGCGGTGTGCGTCTCCCCGACCGGCGCCGTTCGCGCGGCCGGTGCCCACGACCGGGCGGGCTCGGGATGCGCGTCCGTCGCGACCACGGCGCCGTCGACGCCGACGATCAACGGCCAGCGGGTACCGTCCGCCTCGACCGCGACGGCCCGCACCGGCCGCCCCAGGGCCAGGGCCTTGACGGAGACCCACCGAATCGCCTCGGCCCGCGCGTCCTCGTCGGGCGCCAAGGGCACGAGTACCCCGTCCACCGCCGTCTCCCCGTGGACGGTCATCTCGATCACGATCACCGGTACGGCCGGCACCGAAGCAGGGTCGATCATGTACGGCTCCCCCTGGATCCTCGACGAGCGTCTCGAACGCGTCGTCCGGTCTCGACCGAGACCTCCCACCGTGCGCGATCACGACTGTGCCAAGCGAGTCCGCGCGCATCGTGGGAACCCACCCTAAGACCATCGGCGGACGGCCACGCGGTCCCCGGTCCCACCGAGGACGCGCCCGGGCTCGGGAGGGTTCCGGGCGGTCCGCGGTACGGGCCGGCGAAATCCGGGCGCAGCCAAAGGAATGACCCGGTATACCCATCGAATGAGCCACCCGGGACGGTCGTCGGCATCGTACTCGTGATGCGCGCCACCTTCGATACACGGGCGCCCCGGGTCGGTGTTCCGCGCGGCAGCTCGCCGGTGAATGTATGCTTCCCATCCGCGACTTCGACATCGGAGCTCGGTTTCACGCGGCCGGGCGAATAGGGCCGGACCGCAGCACCGGCCACCCGCTTCGGGTGACGACGCCCGCATGGAAGTCTCCGTGAAGGGGTTATCACAGCACGTCACAATCGGTGCGGTCGTACATCGATTCCCGAAATCGAGGAGCTCTCGTGACCGGTAACGCCATACCCGCTTGGCCGGTTGTCACCATCGAGATCGCGTGGGACGACTCCGTTCGCGTCGACGGCAATGTGATACCGGTCGAATTGAATGGCGATCCCCGGGCGGCGGCCCTTGCCGTCGCGGCCGAGACGGCGCGGCTGCTCGGCCGCCCGGTGCGGGTCGATGCCATCGAACCGGACGGTACGACGTTCCCGCTCGTGGTGTCCACGGACGGCTCGGCGACCGAAGCGGGCCCGGCCGCGGCCGCCCCACAGGCCCGCCGCGGCCTGTTCGGCCGCCGCAAGAAGGCCGAGCCGAGCGGACCGCCGCCCGTGTCGGCACCCGATCCCCGGGTCGCGCCGAGCCCCGCTCCCGAGTTCCGCGAATCCCGCGACACACCGCCGTCGGACCCTCGTCCGGCCGTGGACCCGACGCCGTCCACCCCGTCGGCGGATCTCGCACGTCCTGGGTCTCCCAGCGCCGAATCCGCCTCCGCGCCGGCTGCCTCGGAGCTCGGCTCGCCGACTCCCGGTTTCGACGAAACGCCTGATCCGAGCCCCGCGTGGCGACCTCCCTCGACTGCCGCACCCGCTGCCGCGCCGGGCGAGAGCCGACCGGCCGAGGCGGTTTCCGGCGACGCGAAGGGCCCGGCGCGGGTCTCCTCGACGGCGCCCGGAGGGGCCGCCGCACCTGCGCCCTCGCGCGAGCAGGCACACACCCTCGGCCTGATTCGACGTTCGATCGACGAGCGGGACACGGCACGCGCGTTGGAGCTGGCCGCCGCCCTGGACGCGACCAGCGCCGCGACCGGCGATCCCGCACAGATCCTGGCCGGCCGCGAAGTCCATGCCTACGTGGCCCTGTTGTCGGGTCGGGTCGAGCCCGCGGTGGAGTTGTACGCCGGAGCCGTCTCGATCGGTCTGCGCCTGGGCGCGGACGGGGATTGGCCGCCGCGCATGGCGGAGAACGCGCACTATTGTTGGCTCCGGGTGAAGGATCCGAAATCCGCGCTCGCGTTGGGCCGGCTCGTCCGGGACGCGTACACCACCATTTCCGCCGTGGATTCCCCCGCCGCCAAGGCGGTTGCCCGACGAATGGCCGACCTCGAACGGTCCGCGACCGCCTGACCCGCCGCACGCGTCGCCGAATTCGCCCTCTCGGGATGTCGATTCGGCGACCCGCCGATGTACGCACCGCGAATCCGGCCTTTTCCGTGTCCGCGGGTTCATCCGCTCTCCTGGCCGCGGTTCGTCGCCGGCGCGGGAATGGCCGGCCGTTTTCCGCCCCGTGTCGCGAGAGACTCGATGGCTCGCTGTGGGCGAGCCAACGCTCGATATCCACGGGGCGGAAAGCGGCGACTCCCGGACTTCGCCGCGGATTTCGGGAACGCGATCAGCTCGGCTTCGTCCCCCGCTCCACGTGCTCGGCGGCGGCCGGGGCTCCCAGCGGCCCGAGCGACTCGTCGGCCCGGACGAACCGGCCCTGGAGCCGCTGCCCGGCCAACACGAACGCCTCCAACGCCGCCTTCATCAGCGGATTGTGGTTGGCGGTGCGGTACAGCGCGGACACCCGACGATACGAGGGGGTGTGCGCCAGCGGTACGCCCACCACCCCCTCCCGGGCCTGGTAGGCCAGGCCGGGGACGATGGCCACACCCGCCCCCGCGGCGACCAGGCCCTGCACGACGTCGTAGTCGTTGCTGCGGAAGGCCACCTTGGGCGCGAAGCGGTGCGCGGCGCACACCCTGGACAGGCTCGTGGAGCCCGCCGTTCCGGGCCGGCTGGCCACCCACCGCTCGTCGGCCAGATCGGCGATGTCGACGCCGTCCTCGCGCAGCGCGGGGTGGCCCTCCGGCACCAGGAGTGCCAGTGTCTCCTCGACGAGCGGGAAGACCGTGAGTTCTTCCGGCCACACGCGCGGCACCAGGTCGTAGGCGAAGACCAGGGCCAGATCCAGGTCGCCCTTCTGTACCTGCGGTACCAGGTCGTCCGGCTCGGCCTCGTCCAGCAGGATCTCGGCGGTGGGGTGCAGTCGGGTCAGCTCGGCCACGGCGTGCGGGACCAGGCGTTCACCGGCGGTGGGGAACGTGCCCAACGCCAGCCTGCCGCTGCGGCCTTGCACCACATCGCGGATGTCGCGCTCCAGGCTGTCCAGTACGGCGATCGCGTCGCGGGCTCGATCGGCGATCGTGAACGCCATCCCGGTCGGCCGGATGCCGTGTGCCTCGCGCTCGAACAGCGGCGTTCCCACCGCTCGTTCCAGCGCGGCGATTTGCTGGGATACCGCCGACGCGGTGTATCCGGTGCGGCGCGCGGCGCGCGCGAACGAGCCGGTGAGCACGACCTCGATGAGCGTCTGCAGGTGCAAGGGGTTGAGCATCAGTATTCCTTGGCCTCGCTCGAACGAGGTCGCGGGCTGGCGCATCTTGGCACTCGGAATCCGGGCCACGACTCTGTTGGAGCACGGTAACCGTATCGATCGTTGGGTCTCGAGGAGTGCTTCGACATGTCGGATGTCCTGTCGCTGATGGATCAGTGGGGGCCGGAGAAGGTCGTCTCCGTGTCACACACCCGCACCGGAATGAAGGGCGTGCTGGTCATCGACAACACCGCCCGTGGCATGGGTAAGGGCGGCACCCGGATGTCCCCGACGGTAACCACCACCGAGGTGGCCCGCTTGGCCCGGGTCATGACGTGGAAGTGGGCGGCGGTCGACCTGTTCTACGGCGGCGCCAAGGCCGGAATCGTGGGCGATCCGGCCGGATCGGACAAAGAGGCGATACTGCGGGCGTTCGCGCGAGCCCTGTGGAACGAGGTGCCCAGCGAGTACGTGTTCGGTCTGGACATGGGATTGACCGAGGACGACGCCGCGATCATCCAGGACGAACTGGGCGATCGCGGTGCGGCCGTGGGCACCGACGCCGTGTTGGGCGGGGTCCCCTACGACCGGCTCGGGGTGACCGGGTTCGGGGTGGCCGAGGTGGCCGACGCGATGTTGGCGCACATCAATCTGCCCCTTCGGGGCGCCCGGGTGGTGGTCCAGGGGTTCGGCGCGGTCGGCTCGGCCGCCGTGCGCCGCTTCGCGGAGCTCGGTGCGACGGTGGTCGCGGTCTCCTCCGTGCACGGGACGTTGTACGACCCGCACGGCCTGGAGGTGGAACGGTTGTTGCGCTCGCACGCGGACAGCGGCGACCTCGCGGTCAAGGAGTACTCGGGTGGGACCGTGCATCCGCTCGGATTCGAACTGACGGTACCCACCGAGGTGTTGGTGCCGGCGGCGATCCAGGACGTGATCGACGAGCGAGTGGCCGACGGGATCACCGCCCGGCTGGTCGTGGAGGGCGCCAATCTGCCCACCTCGCCCGCCGCCCAACGCGTGCTCGCGGACCGGGGCATCGTGGTGGTGCCCGACTTCATCGCGAACGCCGGCGGTGTGGTGGCCGCCGGATTCGCCATGGACGCACGCTACTCGGCGTTTCGCCCGGACCCGGAGGTGATCCGGGCGACCGTGTCCACGAAGCTGCGCGAGAACGCCGTACTGGTCCACGAGGAGGGCGCTCGTCGAGGGATCACCTCGCACGAGGCCGCGCGCTCGCTGGCCCAGGAGCGGGTATTGGCCGCGATGCGGCTGAAGGGCAGGGTGGCGCGTTGACCGCCGGCTCGGGGTTCGGGGGTCGGCATCGTGTCCGACCGTCGACCTGCGGCCGGCCTTCGCACGGCACCTGACCCGGCGCATGGCGATGTTCGACCCGGCTCAGGCGTGCGTGTCCAGGGACAGCGGCATCTGGCAGAAGGTCTCGATCTCCTCCTGGAGTTCGCGCACTCGCGTCTCGCGCGCCCGCAGCGGACGACGCAGCCGCATGTGCACCTGCATGACCAGGGACAACAATCCGTGCACGCGCCAGGCCGGTTCGAGTCGCAGCACCGGGCGCAGCGCCTCGGTGGTCGCCTCGATCTCGTCCAGGCTCGCGTAGGCCAGCGCGATGGCGACCCGGGCCTGCATCTCGTCGGCGAACGAGTAGCCCTCGGGGGCGACCGCCGCGTACCGGCTCAGCGCGATCTCCGCGGCTTCGATCGCCCTGCGTTCCGCACCGGGGATGAAGACCCGGGTCAGCGCCTCGTAGGCACTTTGCCGAGCCGGGTCGAAGTTCAGCAGGCCGCCGATCTCGTCGAGTTCATCGCGCCGGGACAGCTCGCGGGCGTCGGCGGCGGCGCGCAGCGCGGCCGACGCCGCGAGCGCGTCGCCCAGCGAGGCCTGGGTCAGCGCGACCAGGGAGTGCAGCCACACGGCGGCGGTGCCCACCCCGGAGTCCTGTACCGAAGCGCCCAGTCGGGCGTAGCGCAGTGCCTCGTGCACCCAGCCGGCCCGGTAGGCGATCAACGACTGCACACCGCGCAGCCACACTTCGGCGCTGGGGTTGCGCGCGTCCGCGACCGCGTTCACCAGTCCGGCCTGGGTCGCCGCCAACGCTTCGCGGGTGTCTCCCAGGTCGTGCCGGGCCCAGCCGGAGATGCCGCGCACAAGCGCCTTGGTCAGCGGGTCGACGCGCGCACCGTCCGGGTCTCCGTGCTCCGACTCCACCGCGGTGGCGCGCCGGCGGACGGCGACCAACTCGTCGTGGAACGTCGGCAGTGCGGTGTGCGGATACACCGCCGCCAGACGCCGGACGGCCGCCGTCGTCCGAGCCGGGGACAGGAACTCGACCGCGCCCCCGGGCTCTTCGAGGACGTCGACCTTGTTCGGGAGTTTCATGCGTTATCTCTCCGCCGATGCGAGATCGTGCCTTACCTGCCGCCAGCGTGCCCCCATCGGGCGCGCGCGCAAAGGCCGTATCGGTTACCCGAACTCGGTAAACCCGAAGGTAACCGCAGGGAATGGCCATCCGGGGCTTCCCGGACCCGCCCGGGGCGACCGCCCGCCGGCTCCCCGCAATTGCCCGGAAACATCGACACCCGATGCCGCATCGAATGGCGGGGCGCCCGACGACGACTTTATCCTCGAAATGTTGCACCGGTCGATACCCCCGCCGCTGCGCCGGCTGCACCGTCGAATGTATGCTGCAAAACAGTTCCGCTCCCCCCCACATTCATTCCGGCCGGCGCCCGGATCGAGCCGATGGCCGGGTGACATTCGATCGCGACCTCCTCGGGTCGATTCCGTGAGCGCATTTCCACTGCGCGTCACCACCGTGTCGCCGGTGCGCCGATTCCTGATATCGAGGAGCCCTCGTGACAACTGGCATCGTCCCCGACGGGCCCGTCATCGTCGTGGAGATTTCGGCGGATCACGCCGTGCGGGTGGCCGGTCAAACCGTGCCGGTGCCGCCCGGGGGCGATCCACGCGCAATTGCCCTCTCGGTCGTCGCCGAACAGGCTCGGCTGCTCGGGCATCCGGTTCGGGTGCACGCCGTGGAGCCGGACGGGACCATGTTTCCGTTGAACGTGTACGCGGACCGCTCCATCGCCGAGGCGGGCCCGCCGGTGCTGCCGGCGCGGCGGGTCGAGCCGGCGCGACCGGAGCGGCGGCGCGGCAGGTTCGGCCTGCGACGGTCTTCGTCCGAGGAGGTCGCCGGGTCCGTCCCGGCCCGGCCGCCGGTGACGCCCGAGTTCGCGGCGGCGCCTGCCGTGGGGTCGGCGGCGAGCCCGGTGATCGGTGCCGACCCGGTCCTGCCGGCGCCGACCTGGGCCCCGCCGGGATCCGCGCCCGCGGTTTCGGCGCCGTCGGCCCCGAGGGTGCGCACGCCCGACGACCTGCCGCCTCCCGAGGAGGAGGAGCGCCTGGTTTTGGACCTGATTCGCGGTGCGATGCACGCCGGGAACGGGGCTCACGCGTTGGCGATCGCGGCCGATCTGGACGCGATCTCCACCGCGGATCCGGCCCGGCGGTTGGCCGCGCGCGAGGTGCACGGCTACGTGGCACTGGCCACGGGGCGACCCGAGTTGGCCGTGCGGTTGTACGCCGAGGCGGTCACCTTCGGCGACGGATTGGCCGAGCCCGGGGAGTGGCCGGCGCGGATGGCCGCGAACGCGCACTTCTGCTGGTTGCGGGTCACCGACCCGGTCGTCGCGCAGGCCGTGGGCCCGTTGGTGCTGGACGCCTACGCGGCCGGCGGGGCGGCGGATTCCGCGGGGGCGCGAGCGGCCCGCAGGCGGATGGCGCGAACCTGAGCACGCCGGCCGGGTCCGATCCTGCGGCCCCGCCCGGCGGGGCCGCGTGGGTTGGTCAATGGTGCGCGAGCGCGCGTGGCGGAAGCGGGTTTCCACTCCCGCCCACCTGGGGGCCGGCCGCCCACAGGCGGTGCAGGTCGTCGGGGGCCAGGGGGGTGTGGTATGCCGCGCGCAGCACGTCGGCGGCTACCGGTCCCCCTTCCTCCGCGAGCCGGACGAACCAGTCGAAGCCGGCCGGATAGGCCCACAGGTACGAGCGCAGCAGCGGGTTGGCGCCGCGGTCGCAGATCAGATCGGCGATCTGCTCGTCGGTCCAGAACGGCACCCGGGCCCGGGCATGGGCCGCGCACGCCGCCACACCCACTCCGCGGTTGATGGCCAAGTGCAGTTCGCTGCGCACCAGTTGCAGGTAGTGGTCCAGTCGCACCCGGGCGATCAGCACGGCGTCGTCGGGCGTCACGAACAGCGGGAGCGCCTGGGCCAGTCCCTCCAGCACCACCTGGGTGGGTCCGTGTACCGACAACACCCGCACCCACGGCACGTCCTCGCCGGAGCACCGGTGCGCGAAGCTCGCCGCCTGGAGACCGTGGCCCAGCACCTCGTGCAGTGCGAACTGCCGTGCGCCGACCCGGGTGAAACGCGCGTTGCGCGGATTGAGCCGTAGTCGAACGTGCCGTCCCACGCCGTCCAACCAGTACGCCCAGTAGGCGTCGACCTCGACGCATTCGATGGTCAGCTCGTAGGACGCCACGGATTCGGTCACCTTGCGGACCGCCGGTTCGTATTCGGCCGCCGCCACCCGGATCTCGGTCGGCACCAGGTCCGCGTCCAGGGGCTCTTCGGCGATCCGCAGTTCCCGATCGGTGGCGTCGTGCCAGCCGATGCCCAACCCTTCGAGCAACTCCCGTGCCAGTTCCGCTCGTTCGGCGACGTAGTCCGCCGACCAGCCCACCGCGGCGCAGCCCTGGGTGGCTCGGATGTACTCGTCGAGGTCGAGACGTTGCCCCAACTGGGCGCCCAGATAAGCCAGATCGGCGTTCAGCCGGGTGGCCAGGCGGGGTGCGTCCGCCAGTTCCGGGGCCGCCGCGAGTTCGCTCAGCCGCGCGTGTACGGCCAGTCGATCACCCGCGGCGGGCACCGGCGCGGCCTCGGGAAAGAAGTCGAAGTCGATGATCGGGGCACCACCTCGCTCGATCTCGAGGTGGTGCCAGGCGCGAATCGCCGCTTCGATCTCGTTACGCACTGTCATGGACCACATCCCAACGCAAGGTCACGTACTGATTGGCGTGCAGGTCTTGCCTGGACAACGTCACGTGCAGTCGATCCTCGTCGAGACTCCATCGGGTGTGCTGGGTGACCGAGCTCTCCGAGCCGTCCGGATACTGCTCGATCGCACCGCACCCGCGGAACTCGGTGACCCCGTGTTGGGTCACGCTCAGGGAGAATTGTCGCGTAGGCCGCGCGATGGCCTGACGCCAGTACGTCGCGTCCACGAACATCCCTCCCTCACACACGTATTCGATGACCGTAGTCTCCCCGTGCGGGACGGGCGGTGAAATCTGGCACGCGAACTTGCTCAAGCCGGTGGTTTCGTACAGCCGCTGGATGGCGATCTGCCGGTCGCACGCGTCGGTGGGCGTGATGGTCAATCGGCCGCGGGTGCGCTCGAACCACATCTCCCGCACCATCCGGGTGAGCGGTCGGCCGGTCAGGTTCAGTACGACCTGGCGATAGGTCAACCGCACGTCCCCCCGGGCGTCCACCTCGATGTTCACCTGTAGCGAGAGTTCCACCGCGTCGCCGAACGGCATCGACTGCTCGCTCGACGTGTCCCACGGCACCGGTTCCCAGTGGTCGGCGGCGGCGGCGCGGGTCGGCTCCCCGACCGGGGCCGGGGCGTCCAGGGGCCGGTCGTCCTCCCACGGCTGGGGGGCAAGGCCCAACATTTCGCCGGGAATGCGCAGCCCCTGGGAAACCCGCTCGATAACGTGCTGCTGGCGGACCTGGGCCCTTCCCTTGACGTAATCCCCCACCCTGCTCGGTGTCATCTCGCACAGCCGCGCCAATTTGCTCAGAGTAAATCCGAGATCATCTTGCGCAAGCCGGAATATGGCCCCCAGATCGCGGTCTGCACAGGCCCTGATCATGGCCGGAGTGGCCAACAATTCGGTAGTCAGCGGCGTTCGGTCACCGATTTTCGGCATATTGAGCTCCCCGTGACGGGGCCACCCGGGAGCGGCCCACGTTGTTACTGACGAATTTACCAGCGCCGGGTAACGGACTCGACCTTATGCGGGACTCTTCACGGATCCATACTCGAACGAAAGCGCGTTCATTCGAACGCGGTCCGTGACATCCAATTCCGAAGCGGGCGGGCAGGCACAAATGCGGTACGGGCAAATGGGGCCGGCGGGCATATATCGCCCGTTCTCGTGGCCCGCTCGCGTGTGTGACACCGACCACCGCGAAATCGCCCATGTCCGGGTCGTCCGCGACCGATCGGCGCGCCTGTCCCGCTGCGCCGCGGTCACGTCCGCAAGGCGCCCGGCGTGAACCGTCCCATCGAGGCGAAGACCCAGGAGATCATGTCCGCGTCCACCCCCTTTCGTCCCGTATTGGTCGAGCGGAGGCAACCCATCGCCGAGGCCGCCCGCGTTCCCACGACCGAGACCACCGCCCATCGGCGTGTGCTCTACCAAGGGGCCGATCCCGCCGCGGTGCACGCGGCCGTGGCCTCCCGGCTGGGGCCGCACCGGCTGCACATCCCCGCGGCGCGGATCAAGGCGAGCTTCCGGGTGCTGCACGAGGGCGACATTTCGATCCACGAACTCGCCTACGGCGCCCGCGTCGACATGTACCTCGACGGCAACACCCCGGATTACCTGATCCCCATCCGCCACCGGGGGTGGGGCCGAGTCGTCATCGACGACGTGGAGAGCGCTCTCTCCCCGTGTGTCCTGGGCCCCGATCGCCCGGCGCGGCTGAGCTGGGAACCCGACACCTCCGTGGTGATCGTCCGGATCCCGGGCGCGACGATGGAGCGGGCGATGGAGCGCGCCGGCGAGTCGTCGAGGGTCGGCGCGTTGGGCCCGTACCTGGACGGCGCCGACCTCGGCGTCCGGCAATGGCTCTCGCTGGCCCGCGACTTCAGCGCGATGGTCGATTCGGCCGGACATCTGGCCGGTTCGCAGTTGGCCGCGCGCCATTTCGAACAGGTGCTGGTGCACGGGTTGCTCTCCTGCGCGCCCGCCTACGGCGCCGGTTCGCGGCCCGACGCGGGCTCGACCGAGCCGAACGGCCTGCGCCGGGCCCTGGCCTATTGCGCCGAACACGCCGGTGAACCGATCTCGGTCAAGGCCGTTGCCGCCGCAGCCGGCATGAGTGTGCGCACACTTCAGGAGAAGTTCCGCATCCACCTGGGCGTGACTCCCGTGGGCCACCTCCGCCGAGTGCGCCTGGCCGGCGCGCACGCGGATCTGCTCAACGTGGCCGAGGGAAGGTCCCGGGAGACGGTGACCGACATCGCGCTGCGTTGGGGCTTCGGTCACCTGGGTCGTTTCGGTTCCATGTACCGCGAGACATACGGGCAGTTGCCCTCGCGGACCTTGCGCAGCGGAGCGGCGGACCCGGAGATCTCGCGCGCCGCGGGCTGATCGGGGGCACCGCGTCGGGTCGATGATCGATGGAATCGGTGGCCCGGCCGCATCGGCCGGGGCACCGTGTCCGTCGCATCCGCTGTGCCCACCGCGCCTGTTGTGCCCGCCGCATGCGGTGGGCGCGGCGGGCGCGGTGGGCGGACACGCCGTCGGGCGCACGATGATCCGCGACCGCCTACAGCGCCGAGAGTCCCACGGTGGCGCGGAAGTGTTCGCGGGCGTCCGATGTGCGTCCGTTGCCGTACACCCGCAGGACCTCCGCCAGGCCCGGATAGCGCTGGGCGAGCAGTTCGGCCGCGGACTCGATCTCGGCGGCCGACGCCACCGCACGCAACACCGCGTGCACCGCCGCGGCCGGGTCCGCTCGCGGACCGGTCAGCACCTCGGGACCGTTCAGCCGCAGGGCCGTGCGCGTGCTGGGCTGGTGCGAACGCACCCGCTCCAGCGCGGCCTCCCGATCGGCGACCGCCAGGCGGTCGAAGTCGGTGGAGGCGACGAGTGCCTCGACCTCTTGGAGTCGGGCCAGCACGGCGGGGTTGCCGATCTTGGCCCGCTGACCGGACATCAGTTGCGAGAGCATCGGCGCGGACAGGCCCAGCATGTTGGCCAGTTCCATCTGCGAGGTGCCCAGCCGTTTCAGGAGCCGACGGAAGCGGTCGTTCAACGGCTCGCCGTACCACTCCGTCTGGCGCGCCCGGTTGCGCGCGACGGCCTCCTGATCCTCCTGCGACTTGGTCACCGTCGCATCATGCACTGCGAACGGCGTGTTTGCAATTGCAATGCGCCGGATCGTTCCCGACCCGGCGCGCGAGGTCGGGCCCGCCGGTTCGAGGCCGCCTCAGGGCGTCGGGAGCGCCATCCACCGATACGTCCCGTCGTCCCGATAGGTGCAGCGCATGCGTTTTCCGTCGGGTGTGCGAACTTCCGCCGACACGTCGTACCAGTCACACGGGGTGCCGGCCGCCACGTCCCTCGGGAGCGGCGCCGGCGCCGGGGGCGAGGCCGACGGCTGCGCCCCCGCGGTGCCGGACGGCCGGTCCGAGGGGCGGGTGAGCGCGGGCGCGCTCGGTTGCGTCGGACCGGGGTCGGCCGGTTCCTCCTCGTCGCCGCTCGTGATCAACGCGGTCGTCACCGCCGCGACGGCGACCACGCCGCCCACGAACGCCCACGTCCCGGGGGATCCGACTCGGCGCCGACCACGGCGATTTCCGGCCGGCGCCCCGACCGGCGCGGGTGCCCGGGGAGCCGGGTCGGCCGCGTTCCGTTCCGCCGCCCGCAGCCACAGCGAGACCGACGGCGCCTCGGCCGGAACCGCGAGCCCCGACAACGCGGCCGGTGCCGACGGCGGCGCGGGCGGCGGCGCGACGGGGCGGGCGGGCGGTGTGGCGACGACGGGCGGCGCCGGGACGCCCGCCGGCACGGGCGGCGCGGTCGGCCCCGGCGGCGACACGGGCGCCGACGACGACACCGTGACCACCCGGCTCCCCGACGAGGCACCGCGCGCCGCCGGGACCCGACCGTCCGGCCAGGTCACCGTGGTCCGCGACACCCCGCGCAGCACCGGGCCTTCCGGCGCCTCGCCGGGCAGCGGGCCCACCACGTCGAAGACCTCGATCGGCTCGCCGTCCACGGTCGACGCGGGGGTCACCGGCCCCAATCCGGGCGCGATCTCGCGAAGCCGGGCCGACGCCCACGCGGCGTCCTGCGGTCGCGCTTGCGGTTCGGCCTCGGTCAGCGCGCCCACCAGGTCCCACAACGCACCGGCGGCGAGGGGGATGCTCGGCGGCCCGTCGGGCGGATCCTCGCTGCCCGACAGCAGTTGCCACGCCAGGACGCCCAGCGCGTACAGGTCACGGCGTACGTCCGGCGGCGCGCCGGTGGCGGCCTCCGGCGGCAGATAGCCCCAAGTGCCCACCACGTGACCGGCCTCGGTCAGCCGCGGACCCTCGCGGGGCAGCGCCAGGCCGAAGTCGCCGAGCAGGCAGTGCGGCCGGCCCTGTCCCGTCACCTCGAGCAGGACGTTCGCGGGCTTGACGTCGCGGTGCACGAGGCCGACGTCGTGCACATGCTCCAAGGCGTCCAGGAGTTGGCCGAGAATCGCCGCGACGTACGGCTCGGGCAGGGCGCCGTGATCCCGGATCAGCGAGGCCAGCGACCCGCCCGCGTACAACTCCATCGCGATCAGCACGTCGCCGTCGGCGACCCACGTGTAGGGCGACGAGACGTGCGGGTGTTCCAGTCGGAACCCCTGCTCGCGCACCACCCGCAGCAGCAACCCCGCGTCGGCCGGGCGCACCAGCTTGGCGGCGCAGTAGCCGCCCAACCGGTGGTCGAACGCCCGCCATACGGTGCCGGACATTCCGGTTCCGACGGGATCGACGAGGGTGAAGCGGCCGGCGAGCGGTGTGGGCACGCCGTCACCCTAGCGCAGGGGTTCGGGCACCCAGCGGGCCCATTACTCTCCGGTAATCTATTGTTTGCAAGTGCAATCCTGATCTACATTCCCGGGCATGAGACTGCCAGCGTTCCTGGCCGGTGCGGCGGCGCTCACCTTGGGTATGGTGTCGGTACCCGGCGCGGCTCCGCACGCCTTCGCCGCCGAGGCGCACACACTCGCCCCTCACCGGTCCTCGCCGGAACCCGCGTCCGCCTCGCTGAACCATCATGCGCCCCGTACCTACTCGCCCACCGGAACACCCGTCTCCGGCGCGCCCGACGGCGCCCGCGCGGTGTCGCTGGCCCCCGGCGACTATCTGGACCGGATGGCGGACAAAGAGGTCAAGTACTACGCCGTGGACGTGCCCTTGGGCCACACCGTATACGTGTCGGGGACGACCGTCAGCACGGTGAAGGGCCTGGAGGCGCTCGACCTCAAGCAGATCGACGACCGCAGCGGCTCGTGCCGGACGGACACCGGACTCTCCCAGTCGTTGTCGAAGGTCGTCACGGCGTCGTTGAACTGGGGAGCGACCTCCACCGGCCGCAACAACAGTTGTGTTCGGCCCGGCCGGCAGGTGTTCTCGGTGACCCGCCGGGGCACCGGTCCGCCGGTCCCGCTGGAACTGCGGATCTTCCTGGAGCCGGCCGTGCTCGACAAGGGCCCGGCCGAATCCGTGATCGCGCGCTACACCGAACCGGGCGGCGCGCCCGTACCGGTGGTCGGCGGCGGCTCGTTCGCCGATGCCGCCCCGCTCCCCGGCTCCGGCCACTTCACCGACGACATCGCGTTCGGCGAATGGGCCTTCTACCGCGTCCGCCTGGACTGGGGCCGGAGCCTGGCCCTCCAGGTCCGGGTCGGTGGCGGGCGGGGGTACGCCCCGACCGAGGTGCGCCTGTACAACCCCGTACGCGAGGAACTCGCCCAGGAGTCGGCGGCCGTGTTCGACACGGAGCACATCTTCGCCGGCCGTTCGGACCCGTTCGCGACCCGGCCCGTGCGCTACCTCAACCGCAGCGAACGGCAGCAGGAGCTCGCCGACATGCTGCCCGGGTGGTACTACCTCGCGGTCGCGGTACAGGGCGAGGGCGAGCAACGCTCGCTCGCCGTCGACGTGTCCGTCGGCGGTACCAAGGAGCCCGGTCCCGGATACGCGCCGGACTCGGGGGCATCCGCCACACCCCCCGGGTGGACGCCCACGAACGGCGCGGCCACTGCGGGCGGGGCCCCGGCCCAGGCCGGCGGGCAACCGACCGGCGCCGAGAAGTCCACGGGCGCGAATGCGGCGTTCGGCGGCCCCGCCGTGTGGCTGGGCCTGCCGCTCGCGCTGCTCCTGGGCGCCGGACTGGCGACCTGGCTGATCCGCCGACGCACCTCCGGTACCCGCCCCGGCTGAGCCGGGTTCGGCCCGCGCACCGCTTCCTCGGATCCCCGACCCCGGCGACCCGCCGCGACGCCGACCGGTCGGGTCACCCGGACAGGCCGGCCCGCAGGGAGCGCATGCGATCGCGAACGGCCGCCTGCCCCGGGTCGGTCGGGACCGCCGAGTAGGCCCGCAACAGGACCCGGCCGAGATCGTACGCGGACTCCATGTCGTCGATCCGCAACCAGCAGTAGTGCGCGTTCGAGGTCATCCGGGCCGCCTCCTTCGGGTGCGTCCCTTGGGCCAGGGCGGCGTCCGCGTACAACTCCAGGGCCAGTTCCGGGCGACCGGTCAGCACCGCGACGTACGCGTGCACCTCACGCGCCGCGGGCATCGCCCCCTCGTCGCCGCCCGCGCTGGTGGCCGCGTCCAGGGACGCGGCAAGGGCCAACGCGCGCTCGTCGTCGCCGGCACGGACGAACCGCGCGATCTCGGCCACCTTGAGGGCCTGTTCCTCGGTGGGCTCGACCCGAACGGCCGCCGGGGTCCGGGCCGACGCCGGCTTCGGGGCCGGAGCCTCGGCCCGAGCCGAACTCGGGGCCGGTATGGGCGGATCGGCCGGCACCGGGGCGGCGGGGAAGGCGGCGGGCTCCTCGTCGATCGGTACCTGCGCGACCTGGCGCTGCGGAGCGTGCCACGAGGGTGTGGGCTCGACCGGATCGACGGGTGCGACGGGCGGGATTACCGTCACGCGCGGCGCGAAGAGGGTCTGAGCGGGAGCCGGTTCGGCGGCCGGCTCGGGCGCGGGTGTCGAGCGCTCGACCGCCGGCGTGGCGGGGGCGGCCTCCACCGGCGCGACGGATGCCGCCGGCACGGCCGACCCGGTCACGCTCGTCGGAGTCGGAGTCGGAGCAGGCGTCGGAGTCGGAGTCGGAGTCGGAGTCGGAGCAGGCGTCGGCGCCTGCGTCATCGGCGTCGAGGAGTGCGCGGACTCGACGGAGGGTTCGGGCGCGGACGCGGCGGGCGGCTCGTACGTCGGTGTCCGCCCGGGCTCGTTGCGGGGGGCGAACGGCGCTTCCACGTAGTCGTCCTCGGCCTGGGACGGCCGCCCGGAGGCACGGGGTAGGTCCCGGTCCGGCTCCCGGGGCGCCTCCGGGGCCGGTGGTGCGTACATCCCCTCCGGTCCTGCGGGCGACGCCTCGAACGGCGCCTCCGGGCGCGCCTCGGGCTGCGGCGCGACCGGTGGGGTCGGCGTCGCGGCACCGGTCGGGAGCGTCCGCCGACCGCGCTTGGCTCCGTCGCCGGACCGCGTATCCGATGGATCCCCGGCATCGCGACCCGGTTCGAACACCGGACGCGGCGTGCTCTTGCGCCGACCCAGCAGCGAGCGTCGCTTCGTGTTCGGGGTGATCGGATCGTCCGCCGCGGTCACCCCGCCGTCCTGCGCGACGATCAGGGGGAAGACCGTACCGTCCGGCTCCACCGCCTCCGCGCGCACCGGGCGGCCCAGGACGCGCGCGGTCACCGCCGCCGCCTCCAGCGCGGCGGCACGCGGATGTACCCCGGACGGCACCGGAATCGACACGCCGTCCACCCGGACCGTGTCGTCGATCAACAGCTCGATCGTGACGACGGGCCACGCCGGCACTGCGGAGTTGTCGGGCACGAGGGCTCCTTCGGTCGAGCGGAATGCGGTCGGACGAGGCGGCGGGGTGGTCCCGCCGCGGCACTACCCACGCGGCGTCGATGCCGGCTTGGCGGGCGGCGGGCGCGAGCCGGACGCCCCGGAGGGGGGTGTCCCGGTCGCCGGCGGTGCGCACACCGGCCCGCCGGGAGCAATCTTCATCGTGGGCGCTCCGCGGATCAAGGTCACCACGACCACGCACGAATCGGCGCTCACCGGTGCTCCGGCGAAGACGACACCCATCTCGCCCGGGCGCGGGAGTTCGGTCTTCTGGAACACGCCGGCCGGACTCTGCGCGACGGCCATGTATCCGGCGACTCCGTCGGTGTGCGTCGGCGGCAGCCAGGACACCTCGACCCGTCCGTCCACGACACGTCGGCTCACCTGTCGCGGCTGGTATTCGGCGAGCAGCTCGGGAGCGACCTGAGTCGCGGTGCCCGGCGCTGCGGAGGACGACGCGACCGGGGGCGGCGGCTCCGTCGGCTCCGTCGGCGGCGGCGGCGCGGCGGTCGAGGCGGCGGGCTCGTCGCCTCCGGTCAACAGGACCGCCGCGACGGTGATCCCCGTGACCAGGAGCAGCCCCGCGAGCACCAGGCGGGTCCGGGAGCGGCCTTCCTGCCCCTCGAAGCCCCGTCCCCGATGGCCCCGTTCGTCCGATTCGAAGTCCCATCCGTAACCGGCCGGCGAACCCGACCACGCGGGCGCCGCCGGCGCCTCGAATCCCCCGCCGAAATGTTCGTCGTCCCCGGGCGCCATACCGGGCGCGAGCGGGATCGGAGGAGGTCCGGCCACCCGTCGGGGCGTCCCCCGGGCGGGCGTCGGCGGTCCGGCCACCGATCGTTCCTCGACGGTGTTCCGTACCGGGGTCGCGGGGTTCACCGCGGCGATCGGCGTCGTGGCCGGCACCGGGACAGTCCGGGTCGCCGGACTCGGCACGGACACGGGGGCGGCGGCGCGAACGGGCGACCCGGGCGCATCGAGATCGATCTCCGCCGGCCACCAGGCCGGCGGGGTCAACCCGGGTCGGGTGTAGGTCACGCCGCTTTCCTCGCTCCATACCCCGGGCCCCGGATCGGGCGAGCTCACCCGGAGCTTCGCGACCGGTGTCCATCACCCTCGTCCCGGGCTCTTGTCGGTTCCACAGGAAGGCCCCACCGCCGCCGGGGCGGGTCGGTGGCGACCGGGCGCGATCCATCGCCGGTGACCGCAGCGGATCGGGCAACGGAACCCATGGGAAGTGTAGAAACCGCCCGACTCGATCGATAGGCCGGATTGCGCGACGCCGACCACGCGAATCGGCTGATCCGGACACCCCGACCGACCTACCGCGCACCGCACACCCGCCGGCCCGCGCCGAGGGTGTGCCCGAGCCGGTCGAGACCGACGAGAGGTGGTGAGTCTGCCGGCCCGGTGGTCGGCGTGCTCAGCCCCGGTCTCGGGTGAACGTGATGGCCTCGACCGGGCACAGGTACGCGGCGTCCTCTGCGTGCGCGTCGACGGGTGGGGCGTCCGGGCGGATCGCGGCTCGGCCGTCCGCGCTTCGGGTGAAGTGGGCGGGTGCGGTGGCCGCGCAGATGCCGGAGGAAATGCACAGGGCGCGGTCGACGAGCGGGCGGGGTGGGTCTTCGGACATCGGTGGTCACCACGTCACGGGGAGAGTGCCGGGGGCTCGGGTCTTCAGGCCGGTTTTCCAGGTCGGCGGGGCCGCGGGGCGCAGTGTCGGGAAGCGCCGGGTCAAGGCGGTCAGGGCTTCCTGGAGTTGCACTCGGGCCAGTTGGGCGCCCACGCAGTGGTGTACGCCGTGCCCGAAGCTCAGATGCGGGTTGGGGGTCCGGGCCAGGTCGAGGTGGTCGGGGGTGTCGAAGACGGATTCGTCGTGGTTGGCCGCGGAGTTGACGGCCATCACCGCGTCGCCCTCGGCGATGTCGACGCCCGCGAGGGTCATCGCCTCGGTGGCCACCCGGAGATTGGCCTGCACGTTGGTCTGGGCATAGCGCAGCAGTTCCTCGGTGGCCGTCGGAATCCGGTCCGGGTGGTCGACGAGGTGCCGGTAGCGGTCGGGCACGTCCAGGAGGAGGTGGATCATGCCGGACAGCCGGTCGGCGGTGGTGCCGTAGCCGCCGGCCAGGAGCACGACGCAGAAGGAGAGCAGTTCCTCCTCGGTGAGGCGGTCCTCGTCGTCACGGGCGGCGATCAGGACGCTGAGCATGTCGTTCGCCGGGTGGCGGCGTTTGTCGGCGATCAGGGTGCCCATGTAGCCGGTCATCTCGCCGACCGCGTGGGTGACGGCGGCGTCCGGGATCGCGGTGAGGCTGCGCAGCGCGTCGCACCACGCGTCGAGGCGGTCGCCGTCGTCGCGCGGGGTGCCCAGGAGGTCGCAGATGACGGCCAGCGGGAGGGGGCGGGTGAACAGGGTGACCAGGTCCGCGGGGCGGTCGTGGGCGGTGACGGTGTCCAGGAGGTCGGCGACCAGGCGGGCGATGTCGGCACGCATGGCCTCGGCGCGGCGGGCGGTGAAGGCGGCGGCGACGAGTTTGCGCAGGCGGGTGTGCACCGGCGGGTCGGCGGCCAGGATCGAGTCGGCCAGGGTGGGTACGGCGGCCATCCGTGGGCCGGTTCCCCGGGTCGCGCGGGTGCGGCTGAAGCGGGGGTCACCCAGGACGAGACGTACGTCCGCGTAGCGGGTGACCAGCCAGGCCGGGTCGCCGCTGGGCAGCCGAATGCGGGCGCATGGGGCGTCGCGGCGCAGGGTGGCGAACTCCGGTAGGGGGTCCAGTCCGTCGCGGTGCGGGAGCGGAAAAACGGCGGTGGGAACGGACGTTCGGGTCTCGGATGCGGGATCGGGGGTCGGCCCGGTCACGACGCCTCCGAGGTGTCGGGTGCGTAGACACAGACGTGGTAGGCGCTGTCCCGGGTGAAGGGCGCACCCGCCCAGGAGCCCAGGCGTTGCTTGAGGCGCAGGCCCGACCGCTGTGCCAGCAGATCGAGTTCGCCCGGTGACGCGTAGTGGAAGGAGACGCGGAGATGACGCGTGCGGTCGGCCTCGTGCACGAGGTAGTGGGAGTGGTACGTCTGCGTGGACGGGTCGATGCGGCGGTGGCACAGGATGAGGAGTTCGTCGGTCTCGACGACGACCTCGGGAATGCCGGACGCGGCGGCGACCGCGAGTGCCTCGGGCAGGTGGGCGTCGAAGGCGAGGAGGCCGCCGGGGCGCAGTCGTGCCCGGGCGGCGGTGAGGCAACGCTGCATGCTCCGGCTGTCCGGGAGTTCGAAGAAGGTGCCGCCCGCGAGGTAGATCAGCGAGAACGAGCCGGAGGTCGGCACGTCGGCGAAGTCACCTATGGTGACCGGGATTTTCGCGCCGCCGGGTTTGCCGCGAAGGTGCCGGATCATCGCCTCGGAGGCGTCGATGCCGTGCACGCGCAGGCCGCGTTCGGCCAGGGGGAGGGCGACTCGGCCGGTGCCGATGCCCAGTTCGAGCACGGGGCCGGGGCCGGCGACGGCGGCGAGATCGGCAAGGCGGTCCACGGTCGCGCCGGTGATGCCCGGTTTGCCGAACCAGCGGTCGTAGTCGGCCGCGTGGGTGTCGGCGTAGTGCGCGCCGGTCTGCGCCGGTTGGGCGGCCGGCGGTCGA
The DNA here is from genome assembly GCF_055558835.1 of Embleya sp. NPDC025285. NCBI lineage: Bacteria > Bacillati > Actinomycetota > Actinomycetes > Kitasatosporales > Streptomycetaceae > Embleya > Embleya sp. NPDC025285. The sequence continues at coordinate 21,029 of NZ_JBVHLU010000059.1, read as the reverse complement.
GAATGCGCGGTGTCGACGTCGGGCGACGCGACCGGCGGGCGGGGGCTCGTGGTGGTCGGGCTGTCCGTCTTCGGCATGTGGCTCCTCGCGTCACGGTGGTCCGGGTGGTCCGGCGGTCCGGGTGATTCGGGCACCCCGAGTGATCCGGGCTGCGGTCATCCGAAAGGATGCGGCCCGCGAACGGTCTGGAAGTGACGTTCGGCGCTCGGGCCGTTGGGCAGTGCTCGGGCGCCCGGGGCCACGACCCGGATCACGGTCGTACCCCGGGTGCGCGCCGGCCCCGCCGTGGTTTCCACGATCACGACGTCCCGCGCGGTGTGGGCGGACAACGCGGCGAGACCGGGTCGGGAGGCGAACGCACCGACCGGAGTACGAGCCGGCTGCTCCGCCGGGGTACTCGCAGCCGCCGCGCCACAGCCCGAGCGTGAGCCCGAGTCCGAGGGCGAGCCCGGATCCGGCACCGAGGCCGGCCACTCCGAGCCCGACGCGAGCCGCCCCGACATCGAGGCGGCTCCTCCCGACGTCCGGGTTGCCGCCCCATCCGTCCACAGCCGCAGGCTGTCCTGGCGGTGATAGGCCCACAGGGCATGCTGCACCGCCGTCTCCGGAGGCCCGCTCCCCCGCCACCGGTCCCACGTGTCCACGGCCACCGCGCTGCCCATGCTCCAGCGCACCATGAGCGCCTCGTAGGCCGCCTTCTCGATCAGGGTCGGCACGGCGGAGTCCGGGCCGCAGCGGGCGCCGAACGTCTGGCCGGCGCCGTCGGCGGCGTGCAGGCACACCACGACGCAGCGCGTTCCGCTCGGGGCGGGGAGGTCCAAGCCGGTAGCGGTCAGGTCGAGTACGCGCAGGAGTTCGCCCAGTGGGCCCGGGAGTTCGCCGGTCGGGAGCGGCGTGGGGGCAGCGGCGAGGCCGTACCAGCTTCGCCGGATCAGGTCGCGTTCGAGGACCTCCCAGGCCGCGTGGTCGGCGGCGGCGTCCGGGTCGGGGTGTGCGGCGACGCCGGTGGAGCCGACGCCCGGACCCGGGTCGCAGCCGGCCGGCGGGCGGTGCTGAAGGAAGGCGGCGCCGGCGGGGACGTGGATCTCCTCGCCGGAGTCGGCCAGGTGCCCGAGGACCCACAACCGTCGGGTGGTTCGGGCCGTGTCCGGCGGTGCGGAGCCGTCCGGGGTCGACTCGGCGGGATCCAGCGCGGGAACACCCTTGCGCCGCAATTCGGCGTAGGACGCCACCGTGGCGGCATCCGCCTCGGCCGCCCGGCCGGCCAGGATGTTGCCGACCCGCTCCAGGAGTTCCCCGCGTGCGCTGAGCACCACCTGTTCGCGGCGATGGCCCGCGGCGCTGCCGACCAGGACGGGCCGATCGCCGGACGCGCAGACCGCGTCGAACTGCGGCGAGCGGGCCGCGATCCGCGCGATCACGACGTCGGGCGTGTGGCCGTAGGGCGTGAACACCTGTGGCTCCCATGCCGGAGCGGGCGTCACCCGCGGGCCCGGGCGATGTCGGCGGCCTCGTCCAGGACGGACGTCCCGTGGTCGGTGAGCGCGTCGCGATGTTCGAGCAGGGTGTTCACGGCGTCGATCGCCGAGCGGGCCAGCCGGTCGTGTCGCGAGCGCACGGCGGCCGCGGCCTCGGGCGTGGGTGGCGCCACGTCGGCGTCGAGCAGGCGACGGTAGAGCAGCAGGCTTCGGGCCAACACGACGGCCTGCTGGAACAGCCCGGTGAGCGGCCTCGGATCGGCCCGCAGCGGGGTCGCCACGAGGGGGCCGTCGCCCTCGACCGGGCACAGGAAGGGCTCGGCGGCGACCGCCGCCGCGTTGCAGCGCGTGTGCGTTCCCTCGTGCACGAGGGCCTCGGCCAGTCGGATCGCGCCGGGCAGGCCGTCCACGCCTCGCCGCAACCGGTCGCGCCGGATGAACACCGCGCCGTGCACCCCGAAATCGGTGAAGCCGTCGATGGCCGCACCGTGCAACAGCGCGATCTGCACCAGGATTTCTTGCAGTTCCGCGCTCGCCTCGGGCCACACCCGGGCAAGCAGCGCGGTGCTCTCGTGGATGATCTCGGTATCGGTGTCCCGCCACGCGACCACGGCCGACACCGGCGCGGGCGCGTTGTCGTCGTCCCGCCTGGGGATGGTCTTGAGTGCCCGGGCCACACTGCGTTCCAGGTGTGCGCGGGGCGCGACGAGGTCGACGGGCCAGGGCAGTTCGCAGGGCGGGGCGGCGATGTCGGCCCTGGCTCGCGCGAACATGCGCCCGAGCGCTTCGAGCCGTTGTGGGTCGGGGACGTCGGCGCGCAGGACTCGTTGCGCGATGTGTGCCGTTTCGATGACCGCCGGGTGGGTCGATTCCCGTGGTGTGGCCGTCAGTTCGGCTCGGGCCAGGATCGTTTGCGTCATCCGCGCCAGGACCGCGCGTTCCTCGGCGCCCTGACCTGCGTCTGGTTCCACGCGCATCGCGAGTGCCTCCGGGCTCCCGGTGGGGTGGGTGCGGCGGACCGGATCGTGCGACCCGCCGCACCCGGTGACGTTGCCTCAGCTGGGCAAGTCGATCATCAAGGCCAACTCGGGCAGTTCTTCTTCCGGGACAAGTTCGATGTCGTCCTGCATATCGGACTCCCTTCCGCTCGCCGGCTCCCCCGCCGTCGACGGGGACGACCGGAAGCGCCATGGTGTGCGGGCGACGACGATGAATACAAGGAGTACGCGGCGGTGGCGCTCCGTGGCGGGTCAAGTCCGTACAGCCGGAAACCGCCTTGTATTCGGTGCGGGACACTCGCCTCGGGGTCGACCGGGTCGAGTGATCAGCCGTTATGGCGGCGGCGCCGGAGGGCGGCCACTGCGCTCGCGGGCTGTCAACGATGCATCCGGACCGGCGGATTTCGGTAGGTCGGCCGAACAATGGCCGAAAACAGTGAAACAACGACACATCGCGTCCCGCGCGCGGGCCGACCGGTTCTCGCTCCCGCCCGCGCGTCACCCTTGGCAACGGGCCGATCACCGGTGATGATGACCCGGCGCCGCCGGCCCCGAGCGCACCCGAGCCCCGGCTCGCGACACCCGCCGCCCAGGACGAGGAGACGCCGATGGACCCCGTACGCATCGCACCGCGGCAATCGACCGCCGACGCCCGCCCATGCCCGCTCGCGGCGTTCTCGATCCAGGGCTGAGACGGGGCCGGTATGCGCATCGCCTACCTGCACGGCGGCAGCATCCCATCCGTGTGGGCCAACAGCGTCCATGTCATGCGCATGTGCGACGCGTTCGCCTCCGCCGGACACGACATCACCCTCTACGCGGCGCCCGGCACCCACGAGGCCGACGACCCGTACGCCTACTACGGCGTCCGCCATCGTTTCCCCATCCGCACCGTCCCGGTCCCCGACGGCTACTCCCCCGCCGGCTACCGGCAACGCGCCCAGCGGGTGCGCGAGTTGCTGCTCGAAGCGGGCGCACCGGACCTGATCTACGGCCGCGATCCGTACAGCCTCGTCGCCGCGGCGGACGTCGCGCCGTTCGTGTACGAGGTCCACCAGATCCGCGAGGACCTGACCCCACCCGAGACCGATCACCGCCTGCTCGCCGATCCGCGCCTCGCCCGTCTCGTGGTGATCACCCACGCGCTCGCCCGCGACCTGCGCGCGACCTACCCGGACCTGGATCCGGCCCGCGTCCTGATCGTGCCCGACTGCGCCGACCCGCCCCGACTCGACGTCGAGAGCGTGCGGTTGCCCGGTCGCGAGGGGCTGCCTCGGATCGGCTACGTCGGACACCTGTACGACGGTCGCGGCATCGACCTGATCCTCGACGTCGCCGAGCGCATCCCGGGCGCGGACTTCCACCTGGTCGGCGGTACGCCCGAGGACCGGGATCGCTGGGAGGGGCCCTGCCGACTCGCCAACGTGTACTTCCACGGCCACCGACCGCCCGCCGAGCTGCCCGGGTATTACCCGTTGTTCGACGTCGTGCTGGCTCCGTACGAGGAGAAGGTGTACCTCACCGGCAGACTCGGCGAGACCGGCCGCTGGACCTCGCCGATGAAGCTCTTCGAGTACATGTCCTACGGGCGCGCCCTCATCGCCTCCGACCTGCCGGTCCTGCACGAGGTTCTGACGGACCGGGTGAACTGCCTGATCCGGCCGCCCGCCGACCCGAAAGCGTGGGCGCACGCCGTTCTGGAACTGATCGACGACCCGGGCCTGCGCCGCTCGCTCGGCGACGAGGCCCGCCGCCAGGTCCTCGACCGCTACACGTGGCGCCACCGGGCCGACGTCGTCCTGGCGGGCCTGGCCGGCGCGGACCCGAGCGGCGGCACCGGCCCGGCATGAGCATGTGCGACCGCCCGCCCTCACCACGTGGTGGTGCGCGGTACCCGCGTGCCGCGCACGGGCCGCGCGACCGGGTCGGGCGGACCCGGCCGGCGCGGCGCGTGCCGGTCGTCTGATGTCGGATCCCCGCCGGTGGCGCGGCTCAGCAGCAGCGGGTCTGCGGGTTCTCCTCGCGCCGCCTGGCCCGCCAGGACTCGTAGGCCCGTCGGGACGGCACCGGCCGATCCGGATGCTCGCGCAGGTGCCGCCGACAGTGCCGGTCGTACTCCGCGTCGCCGGAGATCTCCCGCAGGTACCACCGGATCCATTGCAACAGCCGCTTCGGGCCCGGCCCGCCCCCCACGTCGGGGTCCGGGTTCGCTTCGGTGTCGGTTCGCGTCACAACCGAGCCGCCTCGTCGCCGGAGCCCGAAGCCGCGCCCGTGCCCGTATTCGCTCCCGCTCCCGCTCCGGCGAGTTCGCGCACGCGCGGTGCGTCGACGGGTTCGTCCGTCAGCTTCGACTCGACGTATGGGGTCTCCGTGGTGGGCAGCGTCCCCCCGGCCCGGATCGCCCGCACGCACACGATCGCCGCGTTGCCCATCACCAGCGCGATCAGTACCAGGAACAGCGAGATCAGCACGCCGTCCACGGTGGAGTTGAGCACCACGGTGTGCATGTCGTCCATGTTCTTCGCCGGGCCCAGCACCTTGCCCGCGTCGATCGCGTCGGCGTAGCGGTCCCGTTGCGCGAAGAAGCCGACCCGGGGGTCGTCGGAGAAGATCTTCTGCACCCCGGCGGTGTAGGTCACCGCCACGTCCCAGGCCAGCGGGATGCCGGTGACCCAGGCCCAGCGCAGCTTGCCCGACTTGATCAGCACGGTGGTGGCCACGGTCAGCGCGACGGCGGCGAGCAGTTGGTTCGCGATGCCGAACAGCGGGAAGAGCTGGTTGATCCCGCCCAGCGGATCGGTGGCCCCGGCGTACAGGAAGTAGCCCCACAGGCCCACCACCACGGCGCTGGTGATCCAGATGCCGGGCTTCCAGTTGACCCGGCCGATCGGCTTCCAGACGTTGCCCAGCATGTCCTGGAGCATGAAGCGGCCCACCCGGGTGCCGGCATCCACCGTGGTCAGGATGAACAGCGCCTCGAACATGATCGCGAAGTGATACCAGAACGCCTTCATCCCCGCGCCGCCGAAGACTTCGGCGAATATCTCCGACATGCCCACGGCCAGCGTGGGCGCTCCGCCGGACCGGGCGATCAGGGTCTTCTCCTCGACCGCGGTCGCCGCCGAGCGCAGGTCCTCGGGGCTGATCGTGAACCCGAGACCGGCCACCGCGTGTGAGGCGCTCTCGGCCGTGGCACCGAGCACTCCGGCCGGGGCGTTCATCGCGTAGTACAGACCGGGATCGATCACACACGCCGCGATCAGCGCCATCACCGCCACGAACGACTCCATCAGCATGGCGCCGTAGCCGATCATCCGGACCTGCGACTCCTTCCTGATCAGCTTCGGCGTGGTACCGGAGGCGACCAGGGCGTGGAAACCGGACAACGCCCCGCACGCGATGGTGATGAACAGGAACGGGAACATCGACCCGGCGAACACCGGCCCGGAACCCGAGCTCGCGAACGAGCTGACCGCGTCGGTCTTCAGGTTCGGCGCGGCCACCAGCACCCCGATGGCCAGGAGCACGATCGTGCCGACCTTCATGAAGGTGGACAGGTAGTCGCGCGGGGCCAGCAGCAGCCACACCGGCAACACCGAGGCGACGAAGCCGTACCCGACCAGACAGAACACCAGCGTGGTCGGGCTCCACGTGAACGCGTCGCCCAGCGCGGTGTCCTCGATCTGCCCGCCGCCGATGATCGCGGCCAGCAGCAGTACGACGCCGATCACGCTGGTCTCCAGCACCCGACCCGGGCGCAGGAAGCGCAGGTAGACGCCCATGAACAGGGCGATCGGGATGGTCAGCGTGACCGAGAAGGTCCCCCACGGCGAGTTCGCCAGCGCGTTGACCACGACCAGGGCGAGCACCGCGAGCAGGATGATCATGATCACGAACACCGCGATCAGCGCCGCGACGCCGCCGACCCGGCCGATCTCGTCGCGGGCCATCTGCCCCAGGCTCTTGCCGTCCCGGCGCATGGAGAGGAAGAGGATCACCATGTCCTGCACGGCCCCGGCGAAGATCACCCCCACCACGATCCAGATCGTGCCCGGCAGGTAGCCCATCTGCGCGGCCAGCACCGGGCCCACCAGCGGTCCGGCGCCGGCGATCGCGGCGAAGTGGTGCCCGAACAGCACCCGGCGGTCCGTCGGTTGGTAGTCGACGCCGTCGTCCAGGCGTTCGGCCGGGGTGGCCCGGGTGTCGTCCGGCTCCAGGACTCGTACCGCGATGAAGCGCGAGTAGAAGCGGTAGGCGATCGCGTACGAGGCGACCGCCGCGAAGATCAGCCAGACGGCCGAGATCTCCTCGCCGCGGGCCAGGGCGACCACGCCCCAGCCGGCCGCGCCGATCAGGGCGACGACGGTCCAGATCAGGATCGACCTCGGATTGTACGAACGGGGGCTGCGGGTGCCGGTGCTGGTACCGGTGTTGGTGGGGGGCACGCGTACTCCTCATCGGGCAGGGGGACGGAAGAGCGACGGACGGGTACGGCGGGAGCGGCCGGGAGCGGCGGCCGATCCGGGTCGGTCAGGGCTCGCGCCGGTCGGGGCGGCGCAGCAGCAGGTAGGCGACGAGCATGGCGGCGGCGCACCCCGGCACCCAGGCGAGCTGGTACCAGTAGAAGAACGGGACACCGGCCATTTCCGGCCCTCGACGGGCGTACGAGGGCACCCACAGCAGCGCCGCGACCGGCGCGGCAAGGCAGATCCCGGCCGCGATCCGGCGGCGCGCGCGGGCGTGTCCGGCGGCGGTCGGGGGTCGATTCCCGGTCATCGCGCCTCCTGCTGTCGGTGGCCACGGGGCCGACCGTGCGCCGGCCCTGTGGAAGAGTTGCGCGTGCGCGCTTTTTGGTTGACAGCCGATGTCCGGCGGATTTCCGTGAGGTGGCCCGGGCCCGCTCGGGTACGCTCGCGCAACCCGTGGGCGAGCGCGCTCACACGTCGATCCGGACGGTGACGGATGACCGACGGGGCCATGATCGCGGCCCTCCTGATCGTCGTCGGCGGTGCCTCGCTACTGGCGGTGACCGCACCGCGCCTGCGCCGCACCGCGGATCTGCCGTCGCTGGAGAACTGGTCGCTGGCCGACCGCGGTCTCGGCCCGGTGTGGACCTGGTTCCTGCTCGGCGGCACGATCTTCACCGCGTACACCTTCACCGCCGTGCCGGGCCAGGTGTACGGCCGGGGCGCGTCGGCGTTCTTCGCGCTGCCGTACACGGTGATTGTGTGCCCGATGGCCTTCGTCCTGCTGCCCCGGCTGTGGGCGGTGGCCCGCCTGCACGGCTACCTGACCGTGGGCGACTTCGTCCGGGGTCGCTACGGCTCGCCGGCGCTGGCGCTGGTGGTCGCGTTGACCGGGATCCTGGCCACGATGCCGTACCTGGCGCTCCAGGTGCTGGGCATCCGCGCCGTGCTCGCCGCCGCGGGGCTGCATCCGCGCGGCCTGACCGGCGACCTGACCATGGTCGCCCTGTTCGCCGGGTTGGCGATCGCCACGTATCGGCACGGGCTGCGCGCGCCCACGGTGATCTCGGCGCTCAAGGGTGTGGCGATCTTCGGCTCGGCCGCGGTGGCGGTGGCGTTCGTACTCCGCCGGTTCGGCGGGCCGGGGCCGATGTTCGAGGCCGCGGATCGGCGGCTGGCCGCGCACGGTCCGGTGGACGCCTCGCTGGTCCTGGGGCCGCATCAGCAGGCCGGGTTCGCCACGCTGGCGTTCGGTTCGGCGCTGGCGCTGTTGATGTACCCGCATGTGCTGACCGCCGGGTTCGCCGCGTCCGGTCCCGACACGCTGCGTCGGGTCTGCGTCGCGCTGCCCGCCTGGACCTCGGTGCTGGCGATGTTCGGCGTGCTGGGCATCGCGGCGGTGGCGATGGACGTCGACGCGCCCTCGGGTACGGCCGAGGCGGCGGTACCGATGCTGGTCGACCGGCTGCTGCCTGCCTTTCCGGCCGGTCTGGTGTTCGGCGCGATCATCGTCGGCGCGTTGGTGCCGGCGGCGGTGATGTCGATCGCCGCCGCTACCTCCTTCGTGCGCAACGTCTACGTCGCCTACTTTCAGCCGACGGCCACGCCCAAGCGGCAGATGCGCGTCGCGCAGTGGGTGTCGCTGACCGCGAAGGTGGGCGCGGTGGCGTTCGTCTTCGGGCTGCGCGACCAGGCCGCGATCAATCTGCAACTGCTCGGCGGGGTGTGGATCCTGCAGATCTTCCCGGCCGTGGTGATCGGGCTGTTCACCCGGCGTCTGCACCACCGGGCACTGCTGGCGGGCTGGGCGGTGGGCATGCTGACCGGTACCGTCGCGGTCGTGCGGGAGGGCTTCGTCTCGCTGATCCGGATCGAGCTGGGAGGTCGGGGAGTGCAGATGTACGCGGGGCTCGCCGCACTGCTGCTCAACCTCGCGGTCACCCTGGTCCTCACCGAGGTGTTCGACCGGATGGGCGCCGCGCGGGGTGCGGACACCACGGCGCTGCCGGCCCGCCTGCTCGGCCGGCGTGGCCCGGGGAAGGAGGCGAGCGGCTCGTGAAACGCCTGCGCCGGGACATCGAGCCCGCACCGGCACCCGCGCCCGCGCCGTCGCGCGGCGCGCCGGTCCCGGAGGCGCCGATCGTGGAGTCGCGGGTTCCCGAGGCGTCGGTCCCCGAGGCGCTGGTTCCCGGGGCACTGGTCCCTGAGCCACTGCTCCCCCAGGCCGCCCGCGTTCCGGATGCCTCGCTCCCGGGCGGGATGCAACCGCCGCCGGCCGCGGACGAATCGGATCGCGAGGTGCAGATCGCGCGCCTGTTCGACCTGCACTACCCCTCGATGCTCCGACTCGCCACCCTCCTGGGCGCCGACGACCCGGAGAACATCGTGGCCGAGGCGTACTACGAGATCTACCGCAAATTCCGCAAACTGCGCACGCCCGACGCCGCCGCCGCCTATCTGCGTTCGGTCGTGTGCAACCAGACCCGGATGCGAATACGCCATCTCCAGGTCGCCCGCCGACACGTCGAGGATTCCGTCGACACGGTGGCCTCCGCCGAGACCTCGGCCCTGCTGCGCGACGACCAGCAGGCGCTGATCCGCGCGCTGCGCGAGTTGCCCGCGCGCCAGCGCGAGGCACTCGTACTGCGCCACTGGCTCGGGCTCAAGGAGAAGGAGATCGCGTCGACCATGGGCATCTCGGTCGGCTCCGTCAAAACGCACACCGCTCGTGGGATCGCCGCTCTCACGCACGCGCTGGAGGTACGGCGATGAACAACCCTCCCACCCCTCCCACCTCGCCCGACACCGAGCGACACCTGCGCGAGGCCCTGGAAACCCTCGCCGCCGGCGTACACCCGGCCCCCGACGCCTACCACACCGCCCACCAGGACTGGCAACGCCGCGAACGCCGCCGCCGCCTGATCCTGGCCACCCTGATCCTCGTCGTCTTCACCCTGGCCACCGTCATCGGCGTCCTGGTCCTCAACCACACCCCCGCCGCCCCCACCCCCACCTTCGACCACCCCTCCTCCCCCTGACCCACCACCACATCCACCCCCCGACCCGGCGCCCATGCGGCCTTCGGGTCATCGGCGTGCTCCGCGCCGGGGCGCAGGGGTGGGTGGCTTCTTGTCGCCGGGTTCGGTCAGGGGCGTGGATTGCACGGGTCTTGTTCGACCACCCCTCCTCCCCCTGACCCACCACCACATCCACCCCCCGACCCGGCGCCCATGCGGCCTTCGGGTCATCGGCGTGCTCCGCGCCGGGGCG
>NZ_JBVHLU010000059.1:0-10720 GCF_055558835.1 Embleya sp. NPDC025285 | reverse complement strand
GCGCAGGGGTGGGTGGCTTCTTGTCGCCGGGTTCGGTCAGGGGCGTGGGCTGCGCGGGTCTTGTTCGACCACCCCACCTCGTCCTGACCTACGGCCACAGCCGACCCCGGGTCGACACCCATGCGATGCCTCCGGGGCGTCGAGGTGCCCGGCGCGGGGCCGCCAGGGGTGTCGGGAGGCTTCCTGTGGACGGGTTCGGGCGGGGGCGTGGACTGGGCGGGTCTTGTTAGTAAAGTTTCCTAACAAGTCTTGACGGGGTGCGCGGCTGCTTGGGATCGTCGGGGCCAACAGTCGGGCCGGAGGCTCCTGTTGGGGCATCGCGGGCTGCTTTTTCGCGGTGTCGCCAGGTCCCGCGAGCGCACTTCTCCGGCCCGATCGAGCGCACCATCCCGCCCGGCTCAGGCACGACGATCGGCTCCTCAACGCTGGAGGACGACGTGCACCTGTCCCTGCCCACGCGCCCGCAACGCGGAAGATTCCCGGCCCGGTTCGGCCGGCGCGCCCTGTCCCGAATACCTCGACTGCCCGCGGTGATCGCCGTCGTCGCGATGTTGGCAACGGTGCTGACCTTCGGGGAAACCGCCTCCGCCGCCGAGGTGTTGCTTTCCCGCGGCAAACCCGCCACCGCCTCGTCCACCGAGAGTTCCACCTACGGCGCGGCCAAGGCCGTGGACGGCAAGACCACCACCCGGTGGGCGAGCCAGGAGGGCGCCGGCGCCCAATGGCTCAGCGTCGACCTCGGCTCCGACGTCTCGATCTCCCGGGTACGGCTGACCTGGGAGGCCGCCTACGCCAAGGCCTACCGGATCGAGGTCTCGCCCGACGGCGCGTCCTGGACCAAGGTCTACAACACGTCCACCGGCGACGGCGGCACCAACGATCTCGGCGCGCTGTCCACGCACGGTCGCCACGTGCGCGTGTACGCGACCACGCGTGCCACCGAATACGGCTATTCCCTCTGGGAGTTCGAGGTCTTCGGCGCAGGCGGCCCGGACACCACCGCACCGAGCACGCCGACCGCGTTGCGGGTGACCGGCACCACGTCCACCGGCGTCTCGCTGGGCTGGACCGCCTCCACCGACAACGTCGGGGTCACCGGCTACGACGTGCTGCGCGACGGCGTCACGGTCGGCACCAGCGCCGGCACCTCCTACGCGGACACCGGCCTGACCACCGGAGTCGGCTACACCTACACCGTCCGCGCCCGCGACGCGGCCGGCAACCTGTCCGCGCCCAGTGCCTCGGTGGTCGGCACCCCGCAGGCCGGCGGCTCCTCGTTCACCGTCGTCGCCGCCGGCGACATCTCCGACCCGGGCTGCACGTCGTCGCAGGACTGCGGGGCGGAGCAGACCGCGAAGCGGGTCGAGGCGATCAACCCGGACGAGGTGATCACGCTCGGGGACAACCAGTACGACACGGGCAGCCTCGCCGACTTCCGCAAGTACTACGACACCACGTGGGGCCGGTTCAAGGCCAAGACCCGTCCCTCGCCCGGCAATCACGAGTACGACGACAGTCCTCCCGAGTCCGGCTACAAGGCCTACTTCGGCGACCGGGCGACTCCGAACGGGACCACCTGGTACAGCTGGGACCGGGGCGGCTGGCACTTCATCGCGCTCGACTCCGAGCAGTCGATGTCGGCGAACTCGGCGCAGATCCAATGGCTGAAGGCGGACCTGGCGAACAACTCGCAAGGCTGTGTGGCCGCTTACTGGCACAAGCCCCTGTACAGCTCGGGACCGCAGGCCGACAAGGTCAGTCAGACCGCGTGGCAGGTGCTCTACGACGCGCACACCGATTTGATCCTCAACGGGCACGACCACCTCTACGAGCGCTACGCGCCGCAGAACCCCAAGGCCAAGGCGGATCCCGCCGGCATCCGCGAGTTGCTCGTGGGCACCGGCGGCGCGGACCCGTACGACTTCGAGAGTCCGCAGCCCAACAGTGAGAAGCGGGTGACCGGTTCGCCGGCCGTGCTCAAGCTGACCCTCTCCGCCGGCACCTACTCCGGACAGCTCGTGCGCTACGACGGCAAGCAGCTCGACTCCTTCGGGCCGGTCGGCTGCCACTGAGTCCACCGATCGAGTCCACCGATCGTGCGGGCCGCCCGGCGACCTCCTTCCCGGTCGGCCCGCACCGGGCCCGTTCCCCTCCGACCCTCCCCCGTCCCGACCCTGCCCATCGCGCTGCATCCCGCTCCGTCTCACCCCGCCCCGCTCCGACCCGACCCGAGTCCACCGTCCCCGGACGGATCGAGGGAGGAACGCCCGTGTACATCGCCGCCACCCGGCGCGCGGACCAGGCCGGTGGGATCGCCTCGGCCCGGACGCCGCGCAGGTTCGCGCGCAACGTCCCCGCCAACGTGCTCGCGCTCGGCGCCGTCAGCCTGGTCACCGACGTCTCCTCGGAGATGGTCACCGCCGTGCTGCCCACCTACTTCGTCCTCACCCTGGGTCTGAGCCCGTTGCAATACGGCCTCCTGGACGGCACCTACTTCGGCGTCACCGCGTTCGTCCGTCTGCTCGGCGGCCAGGTGGCCGACCGCACCCGCCGGCGCAAGCTGGTCGCGGGCAGCGGGTACGGACTGTCCGCCGTGTGCAAACTCGGCCTGCCACTGGCCGGTTCGTCGGTCACCGGGCTCGGCCTGGTGCTCGCGGCGGACCGCACCGGCAAGGGGCTGCGTACCGCGCCGCGGGACGCGCTGATCACCCTCAGCACCCCGGCACCCGACCTGGGTCGGGCGTTCGGCGTGCACCGCGCGATGGACACGATCGGCGCCTTTCTCGGCCCGCTCGCCGCGTTCGCCGTGTTGTGGGCCACCCACGACGCGTACGACGCCGTGTTCGTGGTGAGCTTCTGTGTGGCCGTGTTCGCGGTGCTGCTGATGGCGCTGTACGTGCGCGACCACCGCGAACCGGCCGGCCCCCGGCGCGAGTCGTCGTTGCGGGCCGCGTTCGCGCTGCTGCGACTGGGTCCGTTCCGGCGCGCCTGCGTCGCCGCCACCGTGCTGGGGCTGCTCACCGTCGGCGACACGTTCGTCTATCTGGTCCTGCAACAGGGCTTCGACATCCCGCTCCGATACTTCCCGCTGTTGCCGCTGGGCACCGCCGGGGCCTACCTGCTGCTCGCCGTGCCGCTCGGTCGGCTCGCCGACCGGGTCGGCCCTTTCCGTGTCTTCCTCGGCGGGCACCTCGCACTGCTCGCGGCCTACGCGGTGGCCGCCGCGCCCACCGGGGACCGCACCCCGGGCACACCGCTGTTGTGGACCGTGCTGCTGAGCGTGCTCTTCCTCCAGGGCCTGTTCTACGCCGCCACCGACGGCGTGCTCATGGCCGCCACCGGACCGCTGCTCCCGGTGCACCTGCGCACCAGCGGCCTGGCCCTGCTCCAGACCGGTCAGGCCGGCGCCCGGATGGTGTCCTCGGTGCTCTTCGGCGCGGCCTGGACGTTGTGGGGTTCGCGCCCCGCGCTGCTCGCCATGGGAGTCGGGATGGCCGGCTGCCTCGTCCTGGCCCGGCGGTTGTTGCCGTCGCGGTCCCCGCTCCCGGAGGTGACCGGATGAGGCGCGCCCTGGCGTTGCTGCTCGGCCTGTTGGTACTGGTCGGAGTGGGGGTCGGGTACTCGACCTTCGCGGCCGGACGCGAGGAGGACGCGACGGTCGAACGCCGGCCGCTGGACCTGACCGCGGGCGGGCAGTTGGTCTTCGTGGACACCGACCGCGGCGGCGGCCGGCGCACCGTGGCCGCGACCGGAATCGATGCGGCCGGCAGCACCGGCCCGTCCCGGATCGACAGCGGGCTGCGCTGCGAACGCTTCGCCGTCGGCGCGGGCACCGGGGTCTGCCTGCAGACCCGAGGCGGCCCACTGCCCGGCACCGACGCGCTGATCGTGGACCGCTCGATGAATGTGCGACGCCGGATCGAACTCGCGGGCACGCCCAGTCGCGCCCGGGTATCGGCGAGCGGACGCATGGTGTCCTGGACCGTCTTCGTCACCGGCGAGTCCTACAACAAGACCGGATTCTCCACCTGGACCGGCATCGTGGACACCCGCACCGACTACACGCTGATCAACATCGAGGCCATCCCGCTGACCATCGACGGCAAACGCTACCGATCCGCCGACGTCAACTACTGGGGCGTCACCTTCGCCGCCGACGACAACCGCTTCTACGCGACGGTCTCCACCAAGGGACGCACCTACCTGGTCGAGGGCGACTACGCGAACTGGGAGGCGCACACGGTACGGGAGAACCTGGAATGCCCGTCGTTGTCCCCGGACGGCACCCGGATCGCGTTCAAGAAGCGCTCCGGCAGCACCACGTGGCGACTGCACGTGCTCGACCTGGCCACGATGCGCGAGACCCCGTTGGCCGAGCGCGCGAACGTCGACGACCAGGCGGCCTGGCTGGACGACCACACCGTGATGTACGGGCGGGACAAGAACGTCTACGCGGTGCCCGCCGACGGAACGGGCGCCCCACGCCTGCTCGCCGCGAAGGCGGCCTCACCGACCGTCCTGCGCTGACCGGTGGCCGCCCGACCGCACCCGGCCGGGCGGCCACCGCACCATCACCCCACCGCGCCTACACGCCGACACGCACCACGCCCTCTCAGTCGACCGGCAAGGCTCGGACCCAGGTGCGGGCGTCATCCAGATGCGCGTCCACCACGAGCCCTGACTCGCCCAGTGCGGCGGCCAGTTGCGCGTCGTCGAGCGGGCGGGACCGGAACTCCTGGATCCACCGCGTGCCGAACATCTCGCGCTCGACCCGGAGGGCTATCCGGATCACCCGTCGCCGGCGCCCGGCCGGGATGGCGAGCTGTACCCGATCGCTCGCGACGGCACCGACCGACCACTGCTCCTGGCCGGCACCGACGGCTTCACCGACCAGCGGCACCTGGACCGCTCGTGGTGCGCGCTGCTCGCCGACTCCCGCCGACCCGTACCGCGGCGCCGGATCACGCACGCCGCGCACCAGGTGTTCACCGACCACGCGGTGATCGCACCCCGGCCGCAAGCCTGGGGGCTGATGCCCGCCGCCGACCGGATCTCGCCGATCGGCGCGATCGAGCCGACCGTCTCGGTGCCCACCGTGCGCCGGCACGTGCGCTCGTTCTTCGCCCGGCACCTGCCCACGCGCTGACCGACCCGGCACGACGCGAGCCTGAGGCTCGACGGCCGGACAACCCGACAACCCGACGGCTCGATGCCTCGACGCCTCCACGCCGAGGCCCCGCCCGGCCCGGGAGTAGTGGCCGGCCGACGGGCGGATCAGAACCGGCAGCTCACGCCGGAGAAGTCGCACGTGGCGTTGGTGACCGGGTCCTTGAGCTCGAAGTAGAGCGTGAGTTCCTCGTGCGGCTGGAGGGGCCGCGTCGACGTGGCGGTCGCCACCGTGGTGCCGTACCGCGCGGTGAGGCCGCCGTTCCCGTCCGCGCGGAAGACCGTGAACCGTGAACCCGAAACGGTGACGGTCAGCTTCCATGACTTGAGCGGGCGGTCGGTCGGGTTGACCACGTCGATGTATCCGCTGGTGGCGAAGCGGTCGACCAGCACCGCGATCTCGCCGGGCTGCGCCTCGCTCGCCGGCGGCGTGCCCACGGGTGTCGCGCCGGGCGCGGTCGCGGGCGGCGGCGCGGGGACGCCCGGGGGCTGCGTCGCCCCGGATGACGCGCCGGGCTGTCCCGGCGCGGGTGCGGACGACGACGCGGAAGGCGCGGGCGATCCGGACGCGGTGCCGCTCACCGTGCCGCCGGCCCTCGGCGTGGCGCCCGTCGGCGCGGGGCTGTCCGACTGCGCGACCACCCCGCCCCCGACGGGAGTGCCATCCGCCACCGAGGTGGGGTCCGGTGCCGTCGACCGCGCGCCGTGCTTGTCGTCGCCCGTGAACAGCCAGGCCCACGACGTGATCAGAAAGCACACGATCACCACGGCGATCAAGGGGATCGCCACACCACCGGCGGTTCCGTCCCGTCGCTGCCGGCGCCCACCATCGGCTGCCGCTTCGTCGTCCCCACGCCGACCCACGTCCCACCCGTTTTCTCGTCGCTGCCGTGCCCGGCGCAGGAAGTGGGAAAGCACTCGGCGCGCGGAGGCACTCCCGTACCCCTGTGACTGCGGACGAGCGCGATGCTGCCCGACACGCCGATCACGCCACAAGCCGAAGCACGCGGAAGTGGCATCGCGTTCCGAACAGTGCGGCCCTCGATGGACCCGCATCGTCGAAAGGTCGGCGGAACGTCATCGGGTG
The DNA here is from genome assembly GCF_055558835.1 of Embleya sp. NPDC025285. Lineage (NCBI taxonomy): Bacteria > Bacillati > Actinomycetota > Actinomycetes > Kitasatosporales > Streptomycetaceae > Embleya > Embleya sp. NPDC025285. Next base: position 4,467 of record NZ_JBVHLU010000059.1, on the reverse strand, counting down.
GGCGCCGGGAGGCGTGGCGGCTCGCTCCGAACCTCCCCGATCGGCGCGGCACTAGCGTCCGGGTTCCTCGTCCTTCAGCTCCTTGCGAATCTCCTCGCGCAGCTCGGGTGAGTCGGTATGCCCGTGCACGGTCTGGGCGTGCTGGGCGGCGGCCAGGACGACCTCGTCCTCGGTCCCGGCGATGGTGAGGGTGCATCCGGACTCACTGGGAAAGTCCCGGCAATCGACGACCTTGCGCATGGCGTCCTCCCGGACTGGGATGTCGTCCCCGAGCTGCATGGCCTCGGGTCGGACGGCGCGAGGCCATGGTCATAGTTTAGAACTGTTTGTGGTGATATCGAGCCGGTCCGACTGTCGGCACGGACCGCGGAGCGGGGTGGGTCGGCCCCGCTCGGCGCACCCGTCGCGCCACGCCGAGTCGGCGTCAGCCGTTGGCGAGTTCGTGGACGCCCACCAGCCGCTCTCGTCGCGGTGGATAGCGATGCCCGCCTCGGTGTGGCCGGGGTCGGTCCGGTTGCGGTAGTGGCCGGGGTTGTGCCGCCACCAGGCAGCCCGGCAGGCAGGCCATGGGCGGGCGCACGGGTCACGCCGGTGTGGCGAAGACCTGGGTCCACCACGTGGTGCCGCCCGGACCCACCGTGACGCCGACACCGATGTCGGTGAAGCCGCAATCGAGGATGTTGTCCCGATGGAACGGGCTGCCCAGCCACTGTGCGACCACGTGCGAGGCGTCCTGGCGGCCCCGGTCGAGATTCTCGCCCCAGGATCGCCAGCGGTAGCCGGCGGCGGTGATCCGGCCGTCGGCCCGCACCCCGTCCGGGTTGACGTGGTCGTAGAAGCGCCGGGCGAGCATGTCGTCTGAGTGTTTGCGGGCGACGGTGCGCAGTCGCTCCTCGACGCGGACCGGGGCGCAACCGTGTTCGGCCCGGGCGGCGTTGACCAGGTCCACGACGGCGCGTTCGAGCCGGGCCCGGGTGTCGATGGCGGCGGTCGTCCGGGTGGCCGGCGGTCCCGTCGAGGCCGGTGGCGTGCCGGCCGGCCCGGTGGTCGCCGGCGGGTCGGGCGACGGTGGCGTGCTCGGGAGCCGGGCCGCGTCGACGGCGGGCGGGCCGGGGGCGGGATCGGGCGCGCCTTGTCGCGGTCCGGCGTGCTGGGGACGGTCGACGAGCAGGACCACGGCCAGTACGACGAGGCCGATCGCGGCGGCGACGCCGGACGCGACTCGGCGGGGTCGGCGAGCCGGACGCGGTGCGGCGTGGCCGGGAGGGGCCGGCCCGACCTGGGCGGATCCGGCGGCCGGGTCGGCGGTCGGACCCGGGCCACCGAGCGAGGCCGGGTCAGTGAGCGGCTGTGTGAAGGCGACCGCACCCGGCCCCGCCGTACCGGCCGCCGCCCATGGCGCCTGGGCGAGAAGCCGCAGCAATACCGCCGTCGGCGGCAGCAGCGCCAACCCGGCGAGCAGGCCCTCCACCGGGGCCAGGCCGTGGCGATGCGCGCCGCACGTACCGCACGCGCGTGCGTGGCGGGAGATGCGCTTGCGCCACAGCGGTGTCGGTCGCCCCTCCCAGGGCGTGATCAGCGCGGCCACCTCCGCGCAGCGCGGGTCGGCGGCGAGCGCGCGGACCACCACGCGGGCCGCCTCCAACTGCTCCTTCATCCGCTGGACCCGGACCGCCACATGCGTCGCGGGCAGGTCGAGGGCGGCGGCGAGTTCGGCCCGGGTCAGCGTGCCGGCCGCCTCCAACCACCACAGGGCGAGCAGTTCGCGGGTGTCCGGGTCCAGCCAGCGGGTCGCCTCGGCGACGTCCCGGCGCTGCCCGGACAGGCCCAGGCGCAGGATGGTCAGGTCGGCGAAGTCGCCCGCGGGATCCGGGTACTCGGCGATCTCGTCGAGCGCGGTCGTCGTCGTACGACGCGCGTATCGACGGCGCACCTGGTTGATCGCGATGGCCACCAGCCAGGACCGGAAGCGCTCGGGATCGCGCAGGCCGCCGAGGCCGGACACCGCGCGGAGCATGGTCTCCTGCACGACGTCGTCGACGTCCGCGTGCCCGTCCAGCGCTCGGCCGACGATGTTGTACACCAACGGCAGCCACCCGGCCACCAGTCGATCGCGGGCACACAGATCACCGCCCTGGGCCGCGACGACCAGGGCGGTGTTGTGCTCGTTGTCCACGTACGTCCACTTTCCTCGACCGGCGTGACGGGCCCGATCCCGTCCATCCGCCACTCGGGAGAGCCCCCGGGTCGGCGCGGATAACGAAAATCGCCGGACGAGTTCCGAACGTACAGACCACGCGCCGACGGCCGAACCGCGCCCCGGGAGCGGCGGCGGGCCGTTCGTGCACGGCATGTACGCGCACGCCCCCGGCGCCGACGGCCGGACCGCGCCCCGGGCCGACCGCCCCGAACCGCCCCGGACCGCCCGCTCGCGCCGTCGGCTCCCGGGGCGGCCACGCGCCCCGCGGGTCAGTGCGGCTTGGCCGCCAGCAGGTCCTCGACCCGCGAGCGCACCTCGGCGTTGTCCAGACCGCGGATGGTCACCGTGGTGCGCCGGCGCAGCACGTCGTCCACGGTCATCGCCCACTCGTGGTCGCGGGCGTAGGCGACCTGGGCCCAGATGTCCGGGCCGTCCGGGTGGATGCGCTCGCCCAGTTCGCGGTCGGCGCGGACCAGGGCGGCGAGGTCGTACGCGAGGTTGCCGTAGTGCGACGCCAGGTGGCGGGCCACCACCGGGTCCACGCCGTCCTCGGCCGTGGCCTCGCCGAGCAGCCGGTGCGCCACCGCCTCGGGGTTGGCCGAGCCGGGCAGCGCCACCCGGCGCAGCGGGGTCGCCATGTCCTGTTCCAGGGCCACCACGCCGGCCTTGGCCAGCTTGTCCAGCACGGTGCGGCCGATGTGCCGGTAGGTGGTCCACTTGCCGCCGGCCACCGACAACATGCCCCCGCGTCCCTCGGTGACCACGGTCTCCCGCTTGGCCTCGCTGGTGGCACCGGCGCCGCCGGGCAGCACCCGCAGACCGGCGAAGGCGTAGGTGATGTCCTCGCGGCGCAACTGCGCCGGGTCGACCGCGCTGCCCGCCTCGTCCAGGATCTGCGCGATGTCGGCCTCGGTCGGGGAGACCTTGCCGGGGTCGCCCTCGTACGCCTCGTCGGTGGTGCCGAGCAGCAGGTGCTCCTCCCACGGAATCGCGAAGGACACCCGGTACTTGTCGATCGGGATGGTCAACGCCGCGCGCCACGGCTGCTGTTGGCGCAGCACCAGGTGCACGCCCTTGGACAACCGGATGCTCGGCTCGGCCGTCGGGTCCTCCATCCGGCGCAGGTGGTCCACCCACGGGCCGGTCGCGTTCAGCACTACGCGCGCGTTCACCCCGAATTCGGCGCCGTCCAGCCGGTCGCGCAGTTCGGCGCCGATGACCCGGCCGCCGGCGTCCTTGCGCAGGCCGACCACCTCGGCGTGGTTGAGCACGACCGCGCCGGCCTCGACCGCGGCCCGGACGGTGGTCACCGCGACCCGGCTGTCGTTCATCTGGTGGTCGCCGTACACGGCCGCGCGGCGCAGGCCCTCCGAGCGCAGCGCCGGCACGAGTTCGAGCGCGTTGTCCGGGCCGATCACCTTGCCCATGCCGTCACCGAACGCGGACAGGGCCGAGTACAGGAACACGCCGGCGCCGAGCTTGGCCGCGCCGTGCGGGCCGTCCTTGTAGACCGGGACCAGGAAGGACAGCGGGCGAACCAGGTGCGGGGCCACGTCGCGGGCCAGCGTGCGGCGCTCACGGTGGTTCTCCGCGACCAGCTTGAGGTTGCCGGTCTGCAGGTAGCGCAGGCCGCCGTGGACGAGCTTGGAGGACGCGGACGAGGTGGCGCCGGCGAAGTCGCCGGCGTCGACCATGGCCACCCGCAGGCCGGTCTGGGCCGCGGTCCAGGCGACCGCCGTGCCCAGGATGCCGCCGCCGATGACGAGCAGGTCGTGGGTGCCGCGCGAGAGTTCGGCGCGGCTGTGGGCACGAGCGGGAACGGTCGGATCCGTGGCGGTGCTCATCACACGTCTTCTTTCCACTGGGCCGGCTGTGGTGCGGGGGGACCAGTACTGCAACGGTCCCGGTCCGAATCTACGTGGTCGGCATTGTCGAACGACGAACGACAGTTTTCATCGTCGGTCGGGTGGCGGTCAAGTGCGCCGGTCACCGCGCCGGTCGACCGCACCGGTCCGAAGCGGGCGGCCGAGTGGCGCCTCAGTAGGGAAACGTCGCGCCCAGGTCGCGCGAGATGGCGCGCGCCGCGTCCCGGACCGAGGCCACCAGCGTGGGTCGCGGCACCCCGTCGGCGACGATCCGCTCGACCGCGCCGCTGATCCCCACCGCGCCCAGCGGCGTGGGGGGGGGGGGGGGGGGGGGGGGGGGGGGGGGGGGGGGGGGGGGGGGGGGGGGGGGGGGGGGGGGGGGGGGGGGGGGGGGGGGGGGGG
>NZ_JBVHLU010000058.1:0-71324 GCF_055558835.1 Embleya sp. NPDC025285 | reverse complement strand
CCCTCCCCCCCCCTCCCCCCCCTCCGCCCCCCCCCCCCCCCCCCCCCCCCCCCCCCCCCCCCCCCCTCGCCCCCCCCGGTCGCCTCTCGTCAGGTGTGGTGCTCTTCCGTGCCCAGGCCGAGGGCCCTGCACAGTTGTTGCACGCTTTCGTAGTCGAAGCCGTCCACCGGCAACCCGGCGAGGAGATCCACCAGGTGGTCGGGCGCCGACGTCCCGCGCAGCCGTGCCAGGAGCGCCTCGCGATCGGCGGGGTAGATGTCGCGTCCCAGGTGGCGCGCCAAATCACTTCGTACCCGCACGTCGGTCGCGCTCATCCCGGATGGCGTGCCACCCACACCCGAAGCGCGCTCGACGAGGTCCTCCGGCGCGCCGCTGGGGACGTTGTCATGCTCGTGAGTGGTCATGTCGTGATGCCTACCCGATTCACTGCGATCCGGAATCCCGTACGGCAAACCGGTCGATCCCGCCCCGGACGCGAATCACCCGCATCCCCGCTGCCCACGAGCATCCGTACCCGCGCGCCGGGACGGTCGCGGCCCGAAACCGAGCGCGCACGCGACGACCCACCGGCCACCGCGTTCACCCGGCACCGGACCTGAACCCGTCTCCGGACCCCGGCATCGCGCCGCCGGTCTCCGGGCGAGCGGACGCCGCCCACCGACGGGGAGGACCGGGAACTCGCCCGGCCCGTCGTCACCGAAGCAAGGCGTCCGGCCCGTCCGCATCCGACCGCGTCCGCATCGGTGTCACGCGACGACCCCCATCGGAGGGCGCGGAGCGCCGATACTCGTCCGCCAACCACACCAGTGCCAGGGCCATCCCCTCACCTTCGGCCGACTCCGCCGCCTCTCGCTCCGCTCGCTCCGCGAAACGATGCGGACCGAACCCGTTCGTCCCCATGACGCACGTCCCTTCACCCGGCCGGTCGCCCGTCCCGGGCGCCTCCAGCAAGGCTGTCCACGTCGGCCGCGGACATGCACGACGAATATCGAAATTGCGAGGAAAGGCCGGCGAAGCCATCCAACCGGGCTGGGGTGTCCCGGATTTCGCATCCCGCGCTCGCGCGCGAACACGGGTGCGCACATGCGAGGCGGCGCCTACGCGGCCTGGCCGGCCAGGAGCTTTCGGGTCACGGTGGTCAGGCGCGCGCCCTGGTAGCGGGCGGCTTCGAGGATGTTGTCGCCGGGCTCGCCGGCCCCGGAGGCGTGCGCGGTGCCGTACGGGTTGCCGTTGGCGCCGTACACGACCGGGTCGGTGTAGCCCGGCGACACGATCAGCGAGCCCCAGTGGTGCAGGGTGTTGTACAGCGCCAACAGCGTCGACTCGTTGCCGCCGTGCAGGTTCGCCGCGCTGACGAATCCGGTGGCCGGCTTGTCGACGAACACGCCCTGCTGCCACAGCCCGCTGGTCGTGTCGATGAACTGCTTGAGCTGCGAGGAGATGTTGCCGAACCGCGTCGGCGAGCCGAACGCGTAGGCGTCGGCCCACACGAGGTCGTCCAGCGTGGCGACCTCGACGTCCCGGGTGGCATCGAGGTGCGCGCGCCATGCCGGTACGGAGTCGACGACCTCGTCGGGCGCGAGTTCGGGCACCCGGCGCAGGCGTACCTCGGCACCGGCCTTCTCCGCTCCTTCGGCGACGGCCCGGGCGAGTTGGTGGACGTTGCCCGTGGACGAGTAGTAGACGACGGCGATCTTGGTGGTCATGGCGAAACCTCCGGCAGGACTAATCGGATTGCTATCCGCTTCGACGAGGAGTCAAGCGGATAGGAATCCGTTTGGCAAGTGGGAAGCGGATGACTATCCGTTAGGCTGCGATCATGAGCCCACCGCCCCGCATCGATCTCCCGATGGCCGAACAACCTCCGCCGGAACGGGCCGACGCCGCCCGCAACCGTCGCCGGATCCTCGATGCCGCCGGCCGGATCGTCGCCGAGCAGGGCCCCGACGCGCTCACCATGAACGCGGTCGCGCATGCCACCGGGATGGGCGTCGGCACGGTCTACCGCCGGTTCGGCGATGTGGCCGGCCTACTGTTCGCACTCCTCGACGAGCGCGAACAGGTCTTCCAGGCCGCCTTCCTCTCCGGCCCGCCCCCGTTGGGCCCGGGGGCGCCCGCCGCCGACCGCCTGCGCGCGTTCCTGCACGCACTCGTCGATCGCGTCGTGGAGCAGCACGCGATGCTGTTGGCGGCGGAGGTCGCCGATCCGTGCGCGCGCTACACCAGCGCGCCCTACCGTGCGATGCGGATCCACACGGCGATGCTGATCGCCCGGCTGCGGCCGGACGCCGACGCCACGACCATCGCGGACTTCCTGCTCGGCCCGTGCGGACCGAGCCTGCTGCACCACCTGCGCACCGACCGAGGACTGACGCCCACGGAGATCAAGCGGGCACTCGACCAGACGCTGGAGCTGTACGGTCTCGACGCACGCCTCGACTGACGGGCACGCGTCATCGGGCCACGAGTCGCCCACGCCCGTCGACGTCCCGCCCACAGGCCCGCCCCACGCACCGGTCCGGGCCGCCCGGAGCAGCTCCTCGCGGACGTGTGGGGTGGTCGCGGACGGGCTCGGGACCCTCCGGCACGAGCTCTTCGTGCACCTGCCGGAGGGCCCGCGCCCGATCAGGTCACGCCTTCGGCGAGAACGGGCAGGCCGAGACCGCCCGAAAGCAAACCGAGGCGACCCGCGGGACCGAAGCCCGCGCCGCGCTCAGCGGGTCGTGTTCAGCCGTCCAGCTTCGCGGCGAGGTACTCCTCCCACGTCCTGACGCCCACCGCGTTCTCCCGCGTGACCAACCCCCCGGCGCGCAGTCCGGCGCCCGCCTTGCCCGGGACCCGCACGGGCAGGACCCACCGCCGCTTGCCCACCGCCTTCAGCCAGGAACGAGCCAGGTCCCCCGCCTGGTACACCCGCGGCCCGCCCAGGTCCGCGACCCGCCCGGCCGGCGCGCCCTGCGCCAACTCCACCAGTCGGTCGGCCACTTCGCCCTGGTCGACGGGCTGGCACACGGTCTTCGACGGGACCATGACGAAGGGCGTCCTGGACGACAGGCCGAACACCTTGTGCAGCAGCTCGGGGAACTGCGTCGCGCGCAGATTGCTCCACGGGATACCGGACTCGGCGAGCAACCGCTCACCCTCGATCTTGATCTCGTAGTAGGAGTACGGGATCCGGTCGATGCCGACGATCGAGATGTTCACGATGTGCCCGACTCCGGCCCGCTTCGCGGCGCCCAGCAGGTGCCGCCAGCCGGGAAGGTCGTGCTTCGGCTTCCGCGTGTCCGACGCGCAGTGGATGATCGTCGCGACGCCGTCGAACGCCGCGTCGAGACCCTCGCCGGTCTGCAGGTCGGCGGTCACCCAGGTGACCCCCGCGTCGTCGGGCAGCGCCGCCCTGCGGGTCATCGCGCGCACCGGCAGCCCGGTGCGTCGGACCCGATCCAGCACCTCGCGCCCGAGCACACCGGTCGCGCCCGTCACCAGGATCACGTTCTCGCTCATCGGTCCTCCTCGCTACGGGGACGCCGCACCGTCGCGACGTCGCCCTCGTCAGCAAGGAACCGGACGGCTATGCGTTACGTGACAACTCTCGGCATTGTTCTTCGAGGAATTTCAGCTTCTCCGGATTGCGGACGATCCGCACGCCCGCGATGCCCTCCGCGCCGAACTGCGCCACCGCCACGGTCGTGAGCGCCCCGCCCTCCCAGCCCAACAGCGCCGCCTCGCCGTTGACCTCGGCGAAGCCGAATTCCGTATCGGACGAGAAGCGCTCCACCAGACCCAGCAGGAACCGGGCCACCTTCTCGCGCCCGGAGACCGGTCGCGTCGACGCGGAGACCTTGCCACCCCCGTCGGTCCACGTCACGACGTCGTCGGCGAGGAGCGACTCCAGTTGCTCGAGCGCCCCCTCGGCCGCCGCCGTCAGGAAACGCGCCAGCAGGTCGGAACGCACCTCCGCGGAAGCCTCGAAGCGCGGCCGCCCGGACACCAGATGTTGCCTCGCCCGCCGGTAGGTCTGCCGGGAGTTGGCCTCCGGCCAGTCCAGCACCTCGGCGATCTCCCGATGGCTGTACCCGAACGCGTCCCGCAGGACCACGACCGCCCGCTCCGGCGGCGACAACCGTTCCAGCATCACGAGCATCGCCATCGACACCGCGTCCCGCTGCTCGGCGGTCTCCAACGGCCCGAGCGCCCCCGCGTCCGTCCGCACCGGCTCGGGCAACCACGGCCCGACGTACTCCTCGCGCCGCGCCCGCGCGGACGTCAGCCGGTTGAGGCACAGATTCGTCAACACCTTGGCCAACCACGCCCCCGGCACCTCGATGTGTCCTCGATCGGCCGCGTGCCAGCGCAGGTACGCGTCCTGCACCGCGTCCTCGGCCTCGGCCGCCGACCCCAGCATCCGGTACGCGATCCCGAACAGCCGCCCCCGCTGCGCCTCGAACTCCGCGGTCGGGTCGGGGAAGGCGTCGATCGTCACGAAATCCACCGTACCGCCGGCCACCGCGTCGTTCGTCCTCGGCGTCTCCACGGCCGCCGTGGCAACGAGAAAGCCCCGGACGTCCTGACGTCCGGGGCTCTTATTCAAGGTATATTGGATGGTTCTGAATACCGGTTTTTTTGCGGCATTCAGGAATCTCAATGAAGGCATAATACCCGTCCGGGAGACGAATTGTCAAACGCCGAATTGCGATACGAGCAGGAATTCGTCGACGCGCTCTACGCACGCCTCGCGGACCTGCGTGCCCAGGCGGAGGCCGCCGTGACGAGCGCGCTCGGGCGCGAGCACGACGGCACCCGGCAGGCACGCGTCGAGCGGGACATCGCGGTCTTCGAGCACTCGAGCCTGCGCGCGGCATTCGACGCCGGCGCCAACGGCCTGTGCTTCGGGCGATTGTTGTTCCGGGACGGCGCCGACCATCACATCGGACGGATCGGAATCCGTCGCGACGACGCGGAACACACTCCACTGATCATCGACTGGCGCGCCGACGTCGCACGACCGTTCTACCTCGCGACCGGGCACACTCCGATGGGCCTGCGCCGGCGGCGGCACATCACCACGTCCGGGCAGCGGGTCACCGCGCTGCACGACGAGATCCTCGACCTCACGGACGACACCCGCACCGGCTTCGAGGGCTCGGACGCCGACGCGGTCCTGCTCGCGTCGCTCGACGCCCGCCGCACCGGGCGCATGCACGACATCGTGCAGACCATCCAGGCCGAGCAGGACCGCATCATCCGTGCGCCGCACCGCGGCATCCTCGTGGTCGAGGGCGGCCCGGGCACCGGCAAGACGGTCGTCGCGCTGCACCGCGCGGCGTACCTGCTGTACGCCAACCGTGAGCACCTGACCCGCCGCGTCGTGCTCGTGGTCGGCCCCAACCCCGCCTTCCTCGGCTACATCGAGGACGTCCTGCCCTCGCTCGGCGAGACGGGCGTGCAGTTCGCCACACCCGGCGAGTTGTTCCCGGGTGTCACCACGACCGCCGTCGACACCCCCGCGGCCGCCGAGGTCAAGGGTCGGGCCGCGATGGCCGAGGTGCTCGCCCGCTTCGTGGCCGACCAACAGACGGTGCCCGAGACGCCGTTGGTGATCGGACACGACGACGGCGACCTGTTCCTCGACGCGGGGATCGTTCGGGCCGCCCGGAGCAAGGCACGTGCGACGCTGTTGCCGCACAACCTCGCCCGCGCGGCGTTCGCGTCGCGGGTGATCGACGGCCTCGCCGAGCAGTTGGTCGACCGGCTCGGCGCGGACCCGTTCGGGGGGCCGAACTTCCTCGGCTCGGAAGAGGTCGCGCAGTTGGCGATGTCGGTCGCCGAGAGCCCGGCCGTGCAGGCGGCCGTCGACGAGCTGTGGCCGCGCCTGACCCCGCAGACGTTGCTCGCGGACTATCTCGCCGAACCGGTGTACCTGTCCGACGAGGACGCCGCGGCGATCCGGCGGCCGGCCGCGTACGACCCGGTCTTCGGGACGTGGACCACCGACGAATGGACGGTGGGCGACGTGCCGTTGCTCGACGAGGCCGCCGAACTCCTGGGTGAGGACGACTCGTTGGCACGGGCCGCGGCGGATGCCGAGCGCCGGCGGCAGATCGCCTACGCGCAGGGCGTGCTCGATCTGTCCTACGGCTCGCGTACGCAGGAGTTCGAGGACCGCGACGACGAGGAGTCCGAGGTGCTGAGTGCGCACGACCTCGTGGACGCCGAGCGCCTCGCCGAACGCCAGGAGGAGCTGGACCACCGCACCTCCGCCGAGCGCGCGGCGGCGGACCGCACCTGGGCCTACGGCCACATCGTGGTCGACGAGGCCCAGGAACTCTCGGCGATGACCTGGCGGTTGCTCATGCGGCGCAGCCCCACCCGGTCGATGACCCTGGTCGGCGACCCCGCGCAGACCTCGGAGCCGGCCGGGTGCGGATCCTGGGAGCGCATCCTGGTGCCGTACGTCGAAGGTCGCTGGGAGCGGGTCCGGCTGGGCGTCAACTACCGTACGCCGACCGAGATCATGCAGGTCGCGGCCGACGTCATGCGTGCCGCCGACCCGGGCTTCGAACCGCCGAAATCGGTGCGCTCGACCGGTGTGAAGCCGTGGTCGCACCACACCGGGGACCTGCCGGGGGCTGTGGCGTGGGCCGTCGCGCACGAGGGGGTCGCCCCGGAGTCGGACCCTGGGGACGGGGCCGCCGGCCGCGATCCGCAGGTTCCGGCCGAGGGACGCCTCGCGGTGATCGCGCCGCGTGACCTGATCGACGCGGTGGCGACGGCGGTCCCGCACGCCGAACGAGGCGTCGAGCCGGACCTCACCCGGCCCTTGGTGCTGCTCGAGCCCAAGCAGGCCAAGGGCCTGGAGTTCGACGCGGTGATCGTCGTGGAGCCGGCCGCGTTCGCCCTGGCCGACCTGTATGTGGCGCTGACCCGCGCGACACAGCGACTGGGCGTCGTGCACACCCGCGACCTCCCGCCGGGACTCGCCGGTCTCACCCAGGCGGGGTGACCGGCCCGGCCGGGGCGAGGTGACCGCAGCGCGCGGGCGAGATCCGTCCCGCCCGCGCGCATGCGTCCCGCGCCATCCCCGGCCCGCTCGCCGCCGGCAAACGCGGAATCCGCACCGGCCACCACCCCATCCGCCCCCGATGCCGCCGACGTCGGGGCAGATCGTCCCCACTCGCTGCGCGTACGGGTCGTCTCGGCGCGTGCCCGAGCCGTCCAGAGCACGACGGGCCCGGCCGCCCGGGGCGAGCGCGACGGCCATGGCCTAATCGGTCGGATCACCCCCGGCGCCCGGTTCCAGCACCGCGTGATGCCGCGACCGCACCACGACTTCGTCCACATCGCCCCCCTGCTCACCATCGTTCTCGGCGGCGATACGCGTCACCGCAAAGGTGGTTGATCACCTTCAGGGGGCTGCGCGCCCGAACTCCGGGCGGCCACGCGCGTCGCGGAGGTGCTCCGCCGGGCGCCGCGGGGATCGCCTCGGCGCCCGCGTCACACGCCGGCCTTGAAGCGTTCCGCCAGCTTTGTCGTGGTCCAGTTCAGGAATCTTCCGCGTTCGGGTGTGTCCGCACACGCGATGCGGAAGGCCCGCTTGATGGCCTCGGCATTGACTGCCCCCGCGACGGTGGCGACCGCGTCGTGCAGTCCGCTGCGGAACGGGTTCCCGTACCGGGCGATGTTCGAACCCGACCAGTAGAAGGGCTTCTGCCACAACTCCTGCAACTGGCCGGCGGGCGTCGCGCCGGTCAGCCGCAAGCCCCGGCGGGCCCACTCGGCGCTGTCCGGGTGTTGCCACGGCGTGCTCGGATCGGCCTCCTTCGCCGCTTGCAGCGCGTCCTTGATGTCCTGCCAGCGGAAGGTCCCGTAGGTGAGGGCTCGCGGATCGACGGCCTGCGGTTCGGGACCCCGGTCGCAGCGGTGGGCGAGCACGGCCGCGAGCCGGCCGGCGAAGTCGTCCGGATCGATATCGCCCGACATGACCTCCACGCGTGCGGCCGCCGCGCGTTCGGCCGCGTACACCAGGGTGCAGTGCAGCTCGCGGTCGTCCAGGTCGCGCAGTCGCCGAAGGAGGGGTTCGCCGGGTCGCAACGAACCCTGCATGGTCACGATCACGACCGCGTTGGCCTCCGTCCACAGGACCAGTTCGGGATCGCCGGCCGTATGGGCGCAGTGGCTCATGACGCGCAGCGTGCATGGCTGTTCGGCGCAGGCGGTGCCGCACAGTACGCTGCGTCGGCCGCGCAGCGGTGGGTCGGTGGCGACTCCGTCCTCGCTCTCGGACCCTTCGCCGTACGGCATGGCGACGAGGACGGGCACGTCCATGCCGTCGGTGGCCACCGCCGCATGCCCCGGAGGCAGCGCCACCACCCGTTCGTGCTGGGTGCCTTGCAGGTTCACCGCGCCGCCGACCATCGCGCGGTCATCGGCGGCCGGGAGCCGATGGATGATCTTCAACGCGCTGTTCTTTACGACGTCGGACAGGATCTTGTTGGGGATCTGTTCGACGACCACGACGCCTTCGCCATAGGCGCGGATCTCGGCGAGCAGACCGGCGAACAGTTCCGCGGCCGCGAGGGAGATCCGGTTGCCACCCGCCCGCAGAAGGCGGTGGGCCTCTTCGACGACGGTGACATGACGCAGCCTGCCGGGCACGGCGGAATCGGTCCGCACCCGCAGATACTCGACGATGCGGATCAGGACCGTGCCGATGACGAAGGCCTTGTCCTGGTCATTGGAGATGTTCTCGAGTTGGAGCACGACGTTGCCTTCGAGCAGCGCGGCGATGTCGAGCGGGTGTCCACCCTGGAAGAAACGGCCGCACGCGCCTTCGCGAAGGCCGCCGATGCGGACGTCCACAAAGCCTCGGACATTCCTGGTGACCTCGCTGCCGTAGCCGATCGTCTGTACCACGTCGATCGCGGCCGTGCGGAGATCGTCGAGCGTGGGATAGCGCGCGGCGCGCGGGACGTCCGGCTCGTCCACCAGGAACTTGGGTTTGTACGGCGGGCGTTGCTCCCCGCCGACCACATCCCACCCGGAGTCGCGATAGCACTTGCTCATGGCTCGGGCCAACACCTGCGGCAACGGCTCGTGCGTGTCGAATGCCGCCAGGAAGAGTGCCCGTGCCAGGTCCATGTGGCTCTGCAGGGGAAACCCGGGTTCGGGCTCCAGCGGATTCAGTCCGGCCGGCGCCGTGTCGGGGTCGCCGGGGCGGATGACGGTCACCCGGTGATCGGGGCCGAGCCGGCCGGCCATCCGGGCGTACTCCGCCTTGACCGGCTCGATCACCAGCCACGGCACGGGCTGGGGGTGTCTGGACAGTTCACCCAGGAGCGAGCGTACGGTCTGGGACTTGCCCGAACCCGTCGCCCCGCAGACGAACGTGTGCCTGTTGAGCGTCGACCGCGCGACCCGCATGGGTCCCATCGGGGTCTGCGTCTCGTCGAGCGCGTCACCGATCAGGAACGCGCCGTCATCGAGCTCCGGGTAGGTGAGACCGAAGGTGTTGGGCGGGAACATGTGCAGTCCCGCCGTCTCCAGGACCGGCGGGCGCGCGAGCGCCCCCAGGAACTCCGTCGTGGCGGTGAACGGCCAGGTGCCGCCGCTCACCGGGTCGGGTCGGCGATCCTCCGGTGCCGCCCAGCTCCCGGCGAGGTCGCTCACACCGCGTGTCGGTGTGAGCAGGAACGGTTGGTCGGTCACATCGGCGGCACCGCACAACAATCCCGCGGCGGCATGTGCCGTCGCGGGGTCCGCGGCTCCGACCAGGATCCGGACGTCCCACATACCGGTCGCCCGCGACCGGGCCAACGCACGGCGTCGCTCGGCGTCGCGCTCCATGACCGCCTGGTCGGTCCGGGCCGGCGGCACGAACAGATCGGCCGGGTCGGGACCCGCCCAGTCCAGCACCTCTCTGGGCACGGGCTCGGCGATCACCAGCCACGCGAACGGCGTGTCGATGTACGTGGCGGCGGTGTCCAGGATCGGCCTCGGCCCGCCCACCGGCCGCGAAGTCGACAAGGTCTGGGTCCACAACATGTCGGGGGCGCCGACACACCGCACCCAGTACGGCAACGCCTCGAGCATGTCGGCGACTTCGCGCTCGGGGAGCGACATGACGCGCGCCCCGCGCGGATACGCGACCCTGCCGTGCCCACCGACCGGCTCGGTGCCGCCGGCGGGCGGAAAGTACGGTCTGCCGCCCATCAGGAACCGCAGTGGTCCGCCCGGCGTCGACCGTACCCAGGCAACGGACAGGGCAGGCGGTGGGCCGACGAGCTGGGTGGCCAGCCTCGCGTGCGCCGCGGTCAACGCCGCGAAGGTGGCCGCTTGCGCATGCCGCGCCGCGCCCGAACCGATCGCTCCGAGGTCCGGATCCGCCGTCGCCTTCGGCAGGGCGAGCAGTTGATGGAACCGAAACCCGTGATACACGCTTTCCAAGCGTCGCTCTCCTCGCGTCCGCGCATGCCAAGGTCACCGGGCGCGGACCGGACGCCCTGGCAGGTCTCCTGTATCCCCTCATTCAAGAGCACCGGCGGCGGCCGAGCTATCCCTTTGGCGCGGCATCTGCGGCACCCGCGGCACTCGCGGCACTCGCGGCACCTTCGGACGCGGCGACACCGAGGAAGTCGCGCCGGAGCCCAGGCTCGGGAACGAGACCGGGAACCGGGCCGCGACTCCGGCGCCGTCCCCGGTCGGGACCGCTGACGGACCCCGGGACCCGAAGTCCGGCCGGGTCATCCGCCGGGTGGCGGGGTGAGGTGGTAGCGGGCGATGACGTCCGGCAGCCAGTCCGGGTGGCCGAACTCGAGGCCGTACGCGGCGCCGAGTGCGGCGAAGTCCTCCGGGGCGGGCGGGCCGTCGGCGAGCAGGTCCGCGATTTCGCGGAAGAAGTGCTCGAAGCCGGCCGGGCTGATCACCTCGATCATGCGGGCCGGGGTGGAGCCGGCGTTCCACATCGTGTGCATTTCGCCGCGCGGCTTGGTGATGTAGCCGCCCGCGCCGAGGACGGTTTCGCGCTCACCCGAGCGGAAGCCGATCTCGCCCTCGGTGACGATGGAGTACTCGTCCTCGCGAGTGTGCAGGTGCGGGGGCACGAGCGCGCCGACGGGGAACGGGTGCTCGACGATCGAGACACTTCCGCCGGTGTCCCGGCCCCAGAGTTTGAAGGCGACGCCGATGCTGCCGAGGTCGCCGTCGGCGCCTTCGCCGGGCCGGACGATGGTCAGGTGAGGTGCCGGAGTCGTGCCGCTCATGGCTGCGGCCTCCTTGGGAGATTTACCGATGGAAAGGTGTTCCTCCAATATTCGAGTCTGCTCCTTTTGCGTCGTGTTCGCAGGACCGGCTCACGCGGCGGGTGCTGCCACGCCGGACGACCGGGCCGATCGCGGACCCCGCGGAGCGGCCGTGGGCGGCCCGGTGGACCTGTACGGGTGTCATCGCTCCCCGCGCGGACGCTCGCGCTCATCCATCCGCCGGCGGTCGCGGTGCGAGGAGCGCTGCCTGACCGAAAACTCGGTCACCGATCCGGTGCGTGACACATCGGCGATGTCCCGGCGATCCCAAGGGTGTTCATCTACGGGACGGAATCCGGCGTGCGGAGTTCGCCCGTCGGCGGGCATCGCGGTGCCGCGCGTTCACCTGGTGCCGGCACGGTCGATGCAGCCAAGCGTCGAGATCCGGTCAGCCGATCACGACCCACCGTTGGGGCCGCCTTGTCCACGGGTTGCCCGGACATGCGAAAGGGCTTTACGCGTGTGGGGTTTGCCTCCGTCGACGGTTACCCAGCGAGCTTCCTCCTCGACGAGGCAGCCCTCCGAGCCGCCGGCGGTGGGTAACCGATGAGCTCCCTGCAGAAGCGCAGAGGGCCCAACGTCGAACTCGAAGCGCTGGTCTTCCTGTTCGGCATCATCGCCGTGGTGGTCCTGCACGGGATGATGTGGCTCGCGGCTTCCTGGGGTGGCGGACCGACGGAACAGCCCGGGTCCAACCCGCTGGTGCTGGGCGTGCGGCTGATGATCGGCGACTACCGGTGGCCGGGTACCGCGGCGACCGTCCTGCTCTGCCTACAGGTCGCCGCGCTGTTGATCGTCGCGGTGGTCGGTTGGCGGGTGTTCGCCAGGTTTCGGGGCGAGCGCGAACGCATCGACCGCGCCGATCGCCATCTGGCCACGTCCAGGGAACTGCACGCGTCCACGACCGCGGGCGTGACCCGTACCGCGACGAAACTCGGGGTGCCGCAGGGCACGACACCGGGCGTGTTCATCGGCCGGGCCATTCGCGGCGACCAGGAGCTCTGGGGTTCCTGGGAGGACATGCACGTCGACATCTGGGGTCCTCGTACCGGCAAGACGGCGACCCGGGCCATTCCCAACATCGTCGCGGCGCCGGGGGCGGTGGTGGTGACGTCGAACAAGCGTGACGTGGTGGATGCCACCCGGGCCATCCGCGAGGACAAGGGCACCGTCTACATCTTCGATCCGCAGAACCAGGCCGGCGGCAAGCCGGTGTTCTGGTGGAACCCGCTGACCTACGTCGGCGACAGCATCGTCAGCGCGGTCAAGCTCGCCGGCAGGTTCGTGTCCGTCAATCGCCAGAGCCACGCCCGAAGCGACGCGTACTTCGAGCCCGCGGCCCAGGATCTGTTCGCCAACCTGCTCCTTGCGGCGTCGATCGACAAGCGTCCGATCACGCAGGTCTACGTATGGCTGACCCGTCCCACCGACGACACCCCCGTACGCATCCTGCGCGACGCGGGGCACCGGATGCCGGCCGAGTCGGTCGAGTCGGTGATCGGTCAGCCGGACCGGCAGCGCGCGGGTGTCTACGGCACGGCGATCCAGATGGCCTCGTTTCTGGTGGCGGACAACATCAACGAGTGGGTCACTCCGGGAAGCGACCCCTCACGGCCCGAATTCGACCACAAGGCGTTCGTGCGCTCTCCCTCGGACACGCTCTATCTGCTGTCCGAGGAGACGAACAAGATCGCGGCTCCGCTGGTGATGGCGTTGACCACGATCCTGGCCGAGGAGGCGGACAAGTACTCCCGAGTCCTGCCCAACGGACGGCTGCCAACTCCGGCGCTGTTCGTCCTGGACGAGGCCGCGAACGTGTGTCCCTGGAAGGCGCTTCCGGACAAGTTCACACACTTCGGCTCGCGCGGCGTGATCGTCATGGTGATCCTCCAGTCCTGGGCTCAGGGCGTCTCGGTATGGGGCGAGAACGGCATGTCGAAATTGTGGGGCGCGGCGAACGTCCGCGTGTACGGCGGTGGCGTCTCGGACATCTCGTTTCTGGAGAAACTCGCCAAATCCGGCGGCAGCTTCGAGCCGCGAACCACCAGCACCAGCCACAAGTTCGGCGACCACCGGGGCATCAGCCGGTCCTCCCGGTCGGAGGCGGTACTCGACGCCGCGGACCTGATGTCGATGCCCCGCGGCCGGGCCTTCGTCCAGATCAGCGGTTCACGCCCGACCCTGGTTCGCACGGTACCGTGGTGGGAGACGGAGTATGCCGACCGGATCCGGGAATCGATCGCCACCCACGACCCCTCCCACGCCCTCCCCGCCGGAGTCGGCATGGCGAAGTCGAGGTGAATCCCCGCACCGCGCGCGTCCGAGGCGCCCTGCGCGCGCCCATCTCCTCGTGGGCCGCACTCGTCCTGTGGAAAGATCGTCCACATCATGACTTCCCATCCGCTGGACGATGACAGGCAGGACTGGCAGCGACGCATGGAGGCGCTGTGGGCCGACCTCGACGCGCATGAGGGCGACGACTTCGTGGCGGCCGTGGGCGCGCTGGTCGCGGAGCGGCCGGAGGACGACGCCGTCGCCGCGTACTGGATGGGGTCGGCATACGACTCGACCGGGTACGAGGCGCAGGCCGCGCCGCACTACCGCCGCGCGTTCGCCGCCGGACTGCCGGACGAGCTGCGTCGACCCGCCACCATCCAGTTCGCCAGTACGTTGCGCAATCTCGGCGAGTCGGCCGAGAGCATCGCGCTGCTCACCGCCGAAGCGGCCGCCGCGACCGACGAACTCGACGACGCGATTGCGGCGTTCCTCGCCCTGTCACTGGTCGACGCGGGCCGCGAGCGCGAGGCCGTCTCGCTCGCCCTCGGCGCGCTCGCGCCACACCTGACCCGCTACAACCGCTCGCTGAGCAACTACGCGCGGGCCCTCGTCGAGGACCGATCCGACGACCCGATCGAGAACGAGAGATCCTCCTAGCGCGTCTGCCACGCGTCATCCGTGCTCGGCGTATTCGGCGTGTCCCACGTCTACCGCGTGTTCCGCGTGTTCCGTATCGCGGCAACGCGCGTGCGCCTCGGGCCCGTTGCGAGCGGTCCGGCCACCGGCTCCCGCTCACACGATTCCGCGCGGGTTCGTCTCTTCGCGTTCGGTGGATAGCGGTGCCGTGGGCCCGGCCCTAACATGCGCGGCAAGCCAACCGTTCGCTCGGGCTCACGGAGGACACATGCAGGGTCGGCGTGCAGCGCTCGCAACGATGGTGGCGGTGACCTGTGTTGTGGGCCTGCCGGGCGTCGGGCAGGCCACACCCGCGGCCGGCGGCAGGGATCTCGTCACCAACGGGGCCTTCGAGCCGAATCCCGCCTATTGGTGGACCACCGGTGCGACCACGGCCAAGACCGTGGACGGGCGGGCGCGGGTCACGGTTCCCGATCACACCCGCGCGCCCTGGGATTCGATGCTCGGGCAGGGTGGTCTGCATCTGACCAACCTCGCCGTGTACACGCTTTCCTTCGACGCCTCGGCGACCACATCCGCCAAGGTTCGGGTCACCGTCCAGTCGCATCTCCCGCCCTACAAGACCGTCTTGGATCGCACCGTCACGTTCGCCGAGAAGACCGGCAGGCACACGCTGCGCTTCCTGGCCATGCCCGGCATCGACGCGACCCAGATCACCTTCCAACTCGGGGGCCGTGCCAAGGGGTTCCAGGCGACCCTGGACAACGTGTCGCTGGTGCCCACCGGTTCGCAGGCCCCCGGCGTGCCCGCGAAACCCTCGGCCTCCTCCCGCCCCGGCACGAAGCCTGTCGGTACCCCCAGCGCTCGACCGTCCTCCGCTTCCCCACCGGCCGGCACGTCGACGTCCTCGCCCACCGCCAAGGTCCCCCCGGCGAGTTCGGGCGAGAAGTTCTACACCGACCCGACGAACAACGCGGCGGCGTGGGTACGAGAGCACGGGTCCGACCCGCGTGCGGCGAAGATTCGCACCTCGATCGCCACGCAGGCCGGCGCCCGCTGGTTCGGCGCCTGGAGCGGAGACATCGGCAAGGCGGTGCGTACCTACGTCGACGCCGCCACCGCCACCCGGAGCACGCCGATCCTGGTGCCTTACAACATCCCGGATCGGGACTGCGGCGGCGCGTCCGGCGGCGGCGCCGCCGGTCCGGATGCCTACCGCCGTTGGATCTCCGACTTCGCGGGCGCGGTCGGCGATCGCTCGGCGATCGTGGTCATCGAGCCCGACGCCGTTGCCAACGTCGACTGCATGTCGGCTCAGGGAAAGGATGCTCGCTTCGCCCTGTTGCGCTACGCCACCGAGCAGTTCAAGGCCAAGGCGCCCAACGCCAAGGTCTACCTCGACGGCGGCAACGCGGGTTGGATCGCGCCCACCACCATGGCCTCGCGGCTGGCCCAGGCCGGAGTGGCCAATGTGCGCGGATTCGCGGTCAACGTGTCGAACTACAAGACCACCGCGGACTCGGCCGGCTACGCCGAGAAGGTCCGCGCCGCACTGCCGAACGGCGGGGCACAAACCGCCAAGTACCTCATCGACACCAGTCGCAACGGCAACGGCGGCGCCGACGGCGCGTGGTGCAACCCGGCCGGCAGCAAGCTCGGCAAGCCGTCCCGAGCGGGCACCGGCGGTGCCGAGTACGAGCTGTGGATCAAGGTGCCGGGTGACTCCGACGGCCCGTGCGGTATCGCTCCGGGCGTCGCGGCCGGAACCTTCGACCCGAACCTGGCCACCCGCCTGATCGACGGCACCTGACCGCGCCGGCCGGGCCCGCATCCACGTCGGGTCGGGTCGGCCGGAGGCACGGCGGGGCGCGTCGTCGGTGCGATCGACGCCCCCGCCGGCGCCGGGGTCGAGCAGCCCGACCGCACGTTGTGAGGCTTCACTCGGTGGTCGGTGGCGGCGCGAGGTCGGCGGCGACTTCCACGGCGATCTCGATGGCCCTGGTGGCGAGTGGTGAGTGGGTCCGTCCGACCCGACAGTGCAGGTAGATCTCGCGTGGCGGCAGGGAAGGCCGCAGTTCGTGGATGCGGAGCCTGTCGTCGGAGGCGATGTCGGCACCGCGGATGGCCAGCCAGGGAAGTACCGCCGACCCCATGCCGGCGCGCACCATCGACAGCAGGGTGTCGTTGACCGCAGTGCGGAACACGATCTGCGGACGGGCGCCGCTCCGGGCTATCGCCTGCTCCATTCGGGGCTGGTCGCAGGTGAGCGGCCAGGCCAGCAGCGGTGCGCCGTCGAGCAGCGCCGGCGGGACCGGACCGTCGGGGAAGGTGCCGGCGCGCGCCACCAACAGGTACGGATCGTCGAGCAGCTTGAGGTGCTCGACGTCGCCGTCGATGCGACCGTCGTAGAACAGCAGGTCGAGGTCACCGAGCCGCGGCTGGTCCGGCTCGTCTTCGGACAACCGGATGTCGCAACCGGGGTACTCGTCTCGCAGCCGGCGTACGACCGACGGCAGGATCACGTTGGACACGCTCTGGAACGTGCCGATGTCGATGCGGCCTTCCCCGGCCTTGAATCGGTCCACGGCGTCGGCCAATGCCTCGGACTTCGCCAGCAGTTCGCGACCGTGGTCGAGGACCACGGAGCCGAGTGGGGTGAGCCGCACGGGCTTGGGCCCGCCCGGCCGGTCGAACACCAGGCCGCCGACGGCCCGTTCCAATGCGGCGATCTGCTGGCTCACCGTCGACTGGGTGTACCCGAGGCGGGTGGCGGCCCGGCCGAACGAGCCCTCCTCGGCGACGGCGGCCAACGCCGCCAGGTGGCGCAGCTCGACATCGGTCATGTATTCCAACCTAGTGCCGCACCGGCGATGACCATTGCGACAAGCGATTGAACCAATCGAAAATCATCGCTTTTCGCGATCGAGTCACGGGCTCTAACGTTCCGGACATGAGCCCTCAGCAATCACACGGGGAGCAACTCCTCGAAATCAACGGCGCCGAGTTGTGTGTCGAGACCTTCGGAGACCACACGGCCCCGGCCGTCGTGCTGGTCGCCGGGTCGTCGGCCTCGATGTTGTGGTGGGATACCGATCTGTGCGAACGGATCGCCGCCCGGGACCGGTTCGTGGTCCGGTACGACCATCGGGACACCGGCCGGTCGACCGCCTACCCGCCGGGACGGCCCGCGTACTCGTTCACCGACCTGGCACTGGACGTGCTCGGACTCCTGGACGCCTTGCGCATCGAACGCGCCCATGTGGTCTGTCAATCGATGTTCGGCGGGATCGCACTCATCCTCGGTGTGGACCATCCCGATCGGCTCGCGTCGCTGACGTTCCTCTCGTGCTCGACCGGAGCCGACGACCTGCCGCCGCCGTCGAGCGACCTGGCCATGCCGCCCGAGCCGGATTCCTCCGATGCCGCCGCGCTCGTCGAGTACGTGGTCGCCGCCGCGCGGGCGTACGCCGGTGGTTCGCCGTACTTCGACGAGAACGCCATTCGAGCATTGGTCGAACACGATGTGGCGCGCGCCAAGAGCTACGCGTCGACTCTGGTCAACCACTACGCCATCGAGCTCGACGGGCCGACCCGAGGCGGCTTCGGCGACATCGCGGTGCCGACGCTCGTGGTCCACGGCGACCGGGACCCGCTCCTGCCGCTCGCGCACGGCGAGGCGCTGCGGGAGGCGATCCCCGGTGCCGAGTTGCTGGCCCTGAAGGGGGCCGGACACGACCTGCCGCGGCCGGTGTGGGACACATTCGTGGCGGCCCTGGTGCGGCACACGACAGGAGACCGATCGTGAGCCGGCTGCGCTCGGCACTGTGGCTGCCGCTCTTCGACGACCTCGCCGACCCGCGGGTGGTGGCGGACCTGGCCGCCGACGCGGAGGAAGCCGGGTGGGACGGCTGCTTCGTGTGGGATCACCTGTGCTGGCGGGCGCCGGTACGCCGGGTCGCCGATCCGTGGATCGTGCTCGCGGCGATCGCGACCGCGACAGAGCGGCTGCGGCTGGGCCCGATGGTCTCGCCGCTTCCCCGTCGACGGCCGGCCAAGGTCGCGCGGGAGACGGCGACGCTGGATCGGCTGAGCGACGGCCGGCTCACTCTTGGTGTCGGACTCGGCGGCGACCGGTTCGGCGGCGAGCTGTCCAAGACCGGCGAGCAACTCGACGACCGGGTGCGCGGGCGCATGCTCGACGAGTCCCTGGCGATCCTGGGCGCCGCCTGGTCCGGCGAACCGGTGCGCCATCGCGGCGAGCACTACACCGTCGACGCCATCGCGTTCCGGCCGCGACCGGTCCAGCGGCCCGGCGTGCCGGTGTGGGCCGCCGCGTTCCCGGGCAGCCCCAAGCCGATCCGCCGGGCCGCCCGGCTCGACGGCTTCTTCCCGGTCGACCTCGAGCACCCGAACCAACTCGCCGAGGCCGTCGGCACCCTCACCGAACTGCGCCATGGTGAGATGGCCTCGTACGACATCGCCATCGCTGTGCCGCCCGATGTCGATCCCGAGCCGTACGTGCGGGCCGGCGCGACATGGTGGTTGCCGGAGCTCGACCCGGGCGTTCGGCTCGACACCGTGCGCGGCGTGCTCCGCGACGGCCCCGCGGTGTGAGGAGGCGATCACCATGTTCGACTACGACTCGGAACTCGCTCGGTACCAGGAACGGCTGTGGGACGCCCTCGACATCCATCCCGGCGATCGTGTCCTCGACATCGGCTGCGGCACCGGGCAGACCACTCGGCGCGCGGCCCGCGCCGCATCGCCGGGTACCGCGCTCGGCATCGACGTCTCGGACCGGATGACGGCGCGGGCTCGCGAACAGGCCGAGACGGAAGGGCTCGACAATGTCGGCTTCGTACAGGCCGACGCCCAGACCCATGCCTTCGCACCGGAGCAATTCACCGTGGGCATCAGCCGGTTCGGCACGATGTTCTTCGCCGACCCGCTCGCCGCGTTCGCCAACATCGGGCGAGCCCTGCGCCCGGGCGCGCCCTTCGTACAGCTGGTCTGGCAGGCCCGCGACCGCCAGGAGTGGGCCACCGCGATCCGGGCGGCGCTCGCGACCGGACACCCGGTGTCGACCTCGGCCGGCGAAGCCGACGCCGCCTTCGCACTGGCCGATCCGGACCTCGCGGCCGGTGTCCTGACCGCCGCCGGCTTCACCGCGGTGGACGTCGTCGACGTTCGCGAACCCGTCTACTACGGCCCGGACGCCGATCACGCGTGTGCGGCCGTGCTTCGCTTGCTGATGGCTCGGGACCCGCTCGCCGACCTGGACGCCGCGTCCGCGGAGCGCGCACTCGATCGGCTGCGCGCGACCCTGGACGCACACGACACCGGCGACGGCGTGTGGTTCGACTCCCGCGCCTGGCTGATCACCGCGCGCCGGCCCTGACACCCCCGCACGAGGCCGCACCGACCCGGCGGGGCACCCATCGGGATATGCCGGACCATTGCCCCGAATCAAATTCCGCCACTGTGCGTGGCAAAATATAACCAGGGTCACAGCGGTCGGCTTTGCGCTTTGCAAAGGCGGATCGATTGGGGTTACCGTGCGTGTCCAAAAGTCCGCAGTGGATGAGGATGCCGTGGACGGTGAAATCGGACGATCAAGGCGTTGACGCGATTTCCGGAAATACCGTGAGACTCCGTGGATCGCCCGTCGTCCTGTGTTTCGCCGCGACGGTTCTCATGAAATCGAGCCGCGCCGCACCGGTATCGGCCATGTACGACGGAGCAAATGTGCCCGCATTTCACCGGCAGGACGACCAGGCGCTGTTGCGCGAGCTGATGACCAGGAATCGCGCGCATCGGGCGTCCGAGGGCGTCGGGATCCCGTTCGCCAATGCGACGTTGGCCCGCCTGGTGACGGCGGAGGGCTCGCCGACGCACCTGCGCACGGTGGAGACGCTGCTGAAAGAGCGGGGCACGCTCGATCTGCCGGTGATCGAGGCCGGGAGCGTGCGGGTCGACGGAGAGGCGCGACGGGTCTCCATCGTCGCCGCGACGGACATCGCCGCCGACCCCACCGTGCGGCACGGCGAGATGTCGACGATGTTCTACCTGCGCGATCACGTGCAGGCCGCGAGCGCCATGATGGAGCTCTTCCTGAGCGACCCGGACCGATACGCGACGGAAGGGGCCATCGGGCGCGAGCTGATCCACAGCGCGCTGCACCTGATCTCCACACCCGCGCAACTCGCCCGGTTCGCCGCCGTCGTGGAACGAGGGGACACCGGGCAGGAGGAATGGCCCCACATATCCCTGTGGTTCGACGACCTCGAGGCCGAAAAGCCGAACAGGTGGCGAAACAAGCAGGATTCGTTCCAGATGCTCGCGTTCCTCGTCCTGGACGCGCTGGATCGAGGGTTCATCGGCACCGGCGAACTGTTGCCGGCGCACAAGGAGTTCCTTCGCTTCGTCGTGCCGTTTCTCCGGGCGGTCGGTTTCCCGTGCTACGAAAGCTCGGGATCGTGGGAGGAGGTCGCCGCGCGACGCACCTCGGTGATGGCCGTCGAAACAGCCTTGCTCGACAGAATCAGGGGGCTCGCGGACCACGCGGAACTCGGTTTTCTGGCGGACGGCGAGGATTTCACCGCGACCGTCGGCACGATGGTGGACGCCGGTCTCCGGGAAATCGGCCGGCGGATCCCGTTCGAATCGCCGGACTACGACGCCGATTCGATCCGGCACCGCCGGGCGGACGCGTCGTTGGTCTACCTCCTGATGTACGGCCTGCCGGAACTGCTCGCCGAAGGCCGCGTCCCCATCGGCGATTCGGCCCGGCCCACGACCGCGCGCGAAGTGGAGACGGTGGTCCTCGACGCGCTGCGCTCCCTGGAGGACCCGGCCACCGGTGGCCTCATCCGCTATGCCGAGGACTCGTACCAGCGCGTCAACTTCCACACGCACGAGGTGCAGGCGACCGTCCACGCCATCAAGAACGAGATCAAGGCGGACGCGGAGGCCCGCGGGGGCGACATGGACCTCGACCGCAAGCAGGAGCTGCGCGGCCGCCTGACGCCGCGAGGGCGCGAGGCCGCCTGGACGCACCCACTCGGCCAACTGGCCGCGTGGGCCGCTCGCCGAAGTCTGCACACCCGGCGGACCGACCCCGAACAGGCCCAAAATTACCGCGAATTCGCGGTGCGCTACCTGAACCGCATGCTGGCCGGCGTCACCGGCGAGAATCAGTGGCACGCCGTGCTCCGCGAGGACGACGGCTACCACGTGCGGGAAGTGCCGCCCTACCGAGTCCCGGAATGCCATGTCACCTACCGTGACGAACAGGGCAACGAACTGATCGTGCCCTCACCCCACACACCGCTGAACTGGAGCACGGCCATGCTGAGAACAGCCCTCGGCCTGCTCACCACGGAAGACCACGCGCCCGCCCTCGGCGATGCCTCCGCCGCTCCCTCAGCCAAGCCGGTGGAGGAAGGTGGCCGGTAGCGCGACCATGACCTGTGGCCGGTCTCCGGCGGCGGGTTCGGGCCGGGCGATGACGGTCAGGTGTAGGCCGCCGTGTCACGCACTTCGCCGAATCGGGGGAAGATCCGCTCCACGGTGAAGTCGTGCTCGTCCGCACTGAACCCGGACATCGCGTCGGCGACGAACTCCAACTCGTAGTCGTGGTCGCTCGCGGCCCGCGCGGTGGACTCGACCCCCATCGTGGTGACCAATCCGGCGAGCACCAGCGTGTCCACGCCCAGATCGCGCAACCGGTCGTGCAAGTCGGTGCCGTGGAACGCCCCGACGGTGCGCTTGACGACCAGGACATCGCCGGACCGGACGAGATCGTCGGCGAAGCCGCTGCCCGGCGGCTGCTCGGTGACGTTCGGCCTCTCCACGCGAACGGCCACCACCGGGCGGCCACTCGCCCTGAACGCCTCGGCCAACCGGCGGCAACGTGCCAGGACCTGCTCCCCGGAGTGCGGGGCGAGGGGCAGGGCGATGATGCGTGGCATCAGATCGATGAGGAGCAGCGCGGAGGTCACGGAGACGATGGTAGGCCAGGGCCGGAAGCACCCCTCCATGACGTCGGGCGCGCTTGCTCGCCGCGCGAATCGGCCGGCGGTACCCGCGGTCGGTTCCCGAGGATGTGCGAGCGGCACCGAGCGTGCGGACCGTCCGCAACCATCCGTTTCGCATCGCCCGATCGGCGTCTTTCGTTCCGGTGCCGGCCCAACCTGAGTCTGCGCAAGTCTCGTAGGTCGACCGCCGGACGACGGCCGTCCCGGTCACGCGCCGAGCACCGTGACCGTGCGCCGCACGCCGGCTCGTCCGGTTGTGGAAGGCCCGACCCGTGCGCGGCATGAGTCGGATCCGGACCGGACGGGATGACGGCAGCCGCACTTGTTCGGCGGCTTGTTCGTGTCGCTCGCCGCGCTGGTCGCGGGCGGGCTCCTGGCCTCCGCGCCGACCCCGGTCCGCGTGTCGACGTTCCTCGCGGTGATCCTCGGCTCCGTCTACGTCCGTCGATTCGGCCGACGCGGCCACGGGTTGGGCGTGTTCGGCTTCATGACGTTCTTCCTCACCCCATTCCTCGGGACCGCGGCCGGCCCATGCCCGCCACTGTTCGCCGTCACGCCGGCCGCGTTCGCGATCGCCGCGCTCGTGCGCGTGGCCGCGCTCCCGACACCCGGCCCGGCGACGCGCACACGGGCGCTTCGCGCGTGGGACCGGCTCCTGGCGGCGACGGTACGACAGACCGCGACGGTCTCGCGTACGCCCCCGCCCACGCGCCACGCCGAACCCGCCCTGAACCGAAGCCTGGGCCGACTGCGCGCCTGTACCCGTCTCGTCGAGGCCCTGCCCGCCCAGGCGGCGACCGACACCGAGACGACCCGCCGCCGCATCCTCGCCGCCGAGTCCGCCGCGCACCGGCTCGCCGTCATCGGCCTGCGCGCGGCCCACGCCGCCCCGCCGCGACGTGCTCCGACCGACCAGCTCACGGACCGGGACCGGCTGGTCACCACACGGCCGCCGTCGATGATCCGGACGGGTCCGATCGCACGAGAACGGCGTCCGTGCCCCGCGTGGGATTCGGGTACGGACGCCGTCCTCGTGAACGCCGGCGGTCAGCGCCGGGTGCGGACGAAGATGATGCGGTACAGGATCAGCAGGATCAGCGATCCGCCGATCGCCGCACCCCAGGTCTTGAGATCGAAGAAGTGCTTCTCGAAGGGCCGGTCGAACACCTCGGCGGCGATCCACCCGCCCAGGGCCGCGCCGGCGACTCCGATCAGGATCGTGATCAGGCACCCGCCGGGATCGCGTCCCGGGAGCAGGAGCTTGGCGATGACTCCCGCGATGAGGCCGAGAATGATCCACGCGAAGATGCCCACGGTGTCCTGCCCTTCGAAGACGGCGGCGAAGCGGTGCCACTCAGGCCAAGGCGGCACGGTGAATCGTCGAGCCGGCCAGGGGACGAACCGCCGACCCGACGCGGGTCGCCACGCCTGTGTTCCGCGAACGGGGGCGGGCGCGCAGGCCGCGCGCGTACCCACCGTCCAACCAACGCGCTACTGCCCCGTTCGGCGAACGGTATGCCGGCGGGTCCGCGCGTGTGGGATCCCACGGGAGCGGGCCCGGGCCGCGGACGAGGCCGGCCGCCGTGCGAGCGGCCCGCGTCGGACGCGGCCACCGGGTCCGCCACGGCACATGTGGCCGCTGTTCCGCGCGCGTACGGTGGAAGGCGAACGGGCTCGGGGCTTCACCAACGAAGGGTGGTGGCCATGGGCGCGTCCACGAGCCATCGAGCCGACGGCAACATGGACGGCGGGACGAACGACCGGGCCCGCCGACAGCCGCGGGCAGGGACGACGCGCCACCGTATTCCCCCGGACGCCGTTCCGGACCTCGATCCGACCGATGGTTCCGCCGCGCGTTCCACCGCCGCACCCGGGACCGGCCCGGCCGACGTCCTGGGCCTCGCGGACGATGGCGGCTCGGGAGCCGGCGAGGACGCCGCGGCACCCGTCCGTGCCGGCCGAGTGAACCGACACGTGGATTTCCACGCGGTGTACGAGGCGCTGCCGGCCGGGGTGGCACTGCTGACGCCGGAGCTGGTCTATGTGGAGGCGAACCCCGCGTACCTGCTCCTGGCCGGGCGCCGACGCGAGGAGCTCATCGGCCGGTACATCTTCGACGCGTTCCCCGACAATCCCCACGACCGGTCGGCGACCGGCACGCGCAACCTCGCCGCGTCGCTGCGCCGGGTGGCGACCACCGGACAGCGCGACGCGATGGCCATACAGCGGTACGACACGCAGCCGCCCGGCGAGCCCGGCGTCTGGGACGAGCGGTACTGGAGCATTCTCAACGTCCCGGTCCTCGACTCCGGCGGCCGGGTGCAGTGGGTGCTGCACCGGGTCGAGGAGGTCACCGAACTCCTGCGCGCCAAGAGCGGGAGCCCCGCGAGCTTCATGGAGGCGGAGCTGTACAACCGGGCCCGGGAACTCCAGGAGGTCAACGAACGCCTGCGCGGGGCCTATGCCCGCGAACGCGAGGTGGCGCTCGTCCTGCAAAGCGCCATGCTGCCCGCGCCGTCGCCGCACGCCGGGCTCGCCGCCGCGGCGGTGCGGTACCGCCCCGCGCAGGGGGCGCTGAACGTGTGCGGCGACTGGTACGACCTGGTGGACCTGCCCCAGGGACGTACCGCCGTCGCGGTCGGCGACGTGGTCGGACACGGCCTGAAGGCCGCGGCCGTCATGGGTCAGCTCCGCAGCGCTCTCACCGCGACCCTGCGCATCGCCGACGGGCCCGCCCACGCCCTGGAGGCGCTCGGGCTGCACGCGCGTTCGGTGCCCGGCGCGGAGTCCGCTACCGCGGTGGCGGTGATCGTCGACCCGACGCGCCGCAGTCTCCTCTACAGCAGCGCGGGGCACCTCCCTCCCGCACTGCTCGGCCCCGACGGCGCGGTCACCTTCCTCGACCGGGCCACCGACCCGCCGCTCGGCGCCCACCCCGAACACCTCCCGCGCCCCCAGGCGGCGATCGGGTACCCCACCGGAGCGATCCTGGTCCTGTACACCGACGGCCTGGTCGAACGCCGCAGCGAGGACATCGACGCGTCCCTCGCCCGTCTCGCCCACGCCCTCGCGCGCCACCGCACCCTCGCCCCCGAATCCCTGGCCGACGCGCTCCTCGCCGACCTCCTCCCGCCCGACGGCGCCACCGACGACACCGCCCTGATGATCCTGCCGCTGTAGCAACCGCCGCCGTTACGGCAACGCGCCCGGCGCCGGCGAGCATCACGCCCGTCGGCGCGAGCCGCGCAGGGCCGAACCGCAGCGGGGTGCTCCGTTTCGCCCGGCGCGCGGGCGCGGGAGAATCCCGGGCATGGCCGATATCGCGAACACCCCGCCGGGCACCTATGACGATCTCGTGCTCGTCCTGCGCGAACGGGAGGCGGGGCTGACCAGGTCGCAGCGGTTGCTCGCGGATCGTGTCATGGCGGACCCCGAGGGGGTGGCGTTCATGACGGTGTCCGATCTGGCGTCGGCGGTGGGGGTCAACGAGGCGACGGTCGTGCGCTTCGCCACGAGTCTGGGGCTGAGGGGATATCCCGGGCTGACCGAACTGTGTCGGGAACGTCTGCGCGAACAGGCCCAGCTTCTGCGTCGTTACGACAACCTCGAGCGTCTCGCCGAGGGCGGGGATCTGCTGGATCGCGTCGCCGCGTTCGACACGGCCAACATCGCCCGCACGTTCGCACGGGTGGATCCCGAGACCTGGCGGGGAGCGGTGCGCGCACTGGCCGAAGCGCCGCGTGTGCACGTGATGGGGCTGCGCAAGTGCCACGGTCCGGCGTACCTGCTCGCGTATCTGCTGCGGATGATGCACGACGACGTGGAGACCGTCGACCTGGGAGCGGGCACGCTCATCGACAGCCTGCGTCGGGTACGCGCGGGCGATTGTTTCGTGGCCATCTCAATCCACCGCTACAGCGCCGAGATCGTCCGGGCCGCCGCGTGGGCGCGCACACGCGGGGCGCGGAGCGTGGCGCTGACCGACAACCCCGCGTCCCCGCTGGCGGCTTCCGGAGAGTACGTCCTATACGTCGATGCAGCGGGGCCGTCGGTATTGCGGTCGATGACCGCCTTCACGTCGCTGATCCAGGCACTCGCCGCGGGCGTCGCCGAACTCCGGGGTCCGCAGGCACGCGCCATCCTGTTGGAGGAGGAGGGGCTGCTCCGGGAGTTCGACGTGTACGGCGGGCGGTAGGGGCGGGTGGGCCGCGCGCGATCCACGGGCCGCCTCGTCCGTGGTCATCGCGGGCTCGCGGAGGGCGTGGCGAGCCCGGTGAGAGCGTCGCGCAGATGTTCCATCGACGCGGCGACCCAGGGCAGGGCCAGCGGATCGTCGCTGTGCAGGGTCTGCCATCGCTCCGCGTCGGTGTCGCCGTAGAGCAGGCTCGTCGCGACCCGGAACCGCAGCGCGCCGGCGCGGTCGCCGAACGCCTCCCCGGTCAGTACGCCGACGCCGTGTCGCTCCAGGAGCGCTCTCGACACGGCGGCTCCGTCGTGGATGCCTTGCGCCGCGAGGTTCCGGCGCAGCGGCTCGAGGTCCGGATACAGGTAGAACCCGGCCTCCGGGGGCCGGCACAGGGCCCCTACGGCGGTGAACCGGGTGTGCACGGCGCGGGCGACGACACTGTGGAGGGCACGGGCGGCCCGGACATGGGCGAGGATCTCCGGCGGGTCGCCCAGGATGTGGGTCGCGACGGCCTGCATCGGCGCGGCCAGTCCGGACCAGATCTCGCTGGCCACTCCGATCAGGTCCGCGCGCAGGCGGTCTCCCCACTCCCCGTCGGGCACTCGGGCGAAGCCGATCCGCCAACCGCCCAGCGCCATCGACTTGCTCAGACCCGAGGTGACCACGGTCCGTTCCGGCAGGTGTCGCGCCGCTCGCGGTGCCTCCCGGTCCGCGTGGCACAGTTCGGCGTAGATCTCGTCGGAGACCACGGCGAGCCCGAATCGCTCGGCGATCGCGCAGACGTCGCGGACGTGCTCGGCACGGGCCACCGTCCCGGTCGGGTTGTCCGGCACGGTCAGGATCAGGATGCCGGGGTCGGCGCCGTCGGCCCGGGCGTCCCTGAGGGCCTGTTCCAGCAGCGCGGGGTCGGGTACGCCGCCGGCCGCATCCGGAATGGGCACACCGATCACCCGCTTGCCCGCCAGGGCGGCCTGCGCCGCGTAGGTCACCCATGCCGGGCACGGAAGTACCACGTCCCCGGGGATGGCCTTGAGCAACGCGTACAACAGTGCCTTGCTTCCGGGCGCGAACAGGATTCGGTCGGCGTCGGTCGGCAGACCACGCCGCGAGAACCACCCCGCGGCGGCCTCCCGGGCCTCGACCGAACCGGCGACCGGCCCGTAGCCGTTACGACAGGCGGCACCGGTGAGCACCTCGGTGACGGCCGGCGGCACCGGCAACCCCGCTTCACCGAAGCCCAGATGCAGGACCTTCTCACCCGCGGCCCGACGGGCCCGCAGCCGTTCGTCGATGGCGAGGGTCGCCGAATGATTCGTCATGGGCCATCACTTCCCCGAGATCGGAACCTTTCTGCAACAAGCGTTGCATCCAACCAAAGAATGCAAAAGAGGGTGCATACACTCGATCCCGTACAGCCGGCCCGATCCGGACGCCCCCAGGGCCGTGAAGGCGTGGGCGGGCCCAAGTCCCGGTCGCGGGCCGGCCGTTCGTCGCGACCTCGTTGCCTCGCGAAGTGTGTGCGCGGGAAACGGATGACGGCTGCGGGATCGCCGGAGGTTGCGTGTATCGTCGCCGCCGTGCTCGGCCGTCAGGTTCGAACGGCCTTTGCGGGATCGCCGATTACGGCTGGTCCCGGCCGTGGACAGCGTGCCCTCCGAGTGTGGGCCACACGCGAGTCCGCCGAAGAGGTCACGAAGACGGGGGAAGAGTTTTGCGCGCAGTCATCGCTGCGACCGTCGCTCTCGCGGGGTCGTTTGTTGTGATCGGTTGTTCGAGTGACGACGGTGGTGGGGGTCGTCGAAGCACACCGTCGTGTACGGAAGGCGAGAGCGACTCGTTCGTCCGCACGAAGCCGGCGTAGGACCCGCGCTACCGACGATGGCCCGTGGCCGGGACGCTGCCCACGCGTCCCGGCCCGGGAACCCGGCACCGGCGACGAAGACTTCGGCATCGTTGCGATCGGGCCCCAATCCGGCGGCGCGAGTGTCAGCCTGCCGCGTGAGGGTCGTGCCCCGGCGGATAAAAGCAGGCGATCACCGCCTTGCCGTGCGGGACGGGGTGGGTCTCCCACTCGTCGGCGACCGCGTCGACGATGGCCAGACCGCGCCCCGACGTCGCCGGCGTGTCGCCCTCCCCGCGTACGACGGGCAGGCCCGGGCCCGTGTCACTGACGTAGACGTTCAGGCATCGGTTGTCCCAGGCCAGGACCAGATGGGCGGTGCTGTGCGCGTGAACGTGGGCATTGGTGATCAGTTCCGAGACGGTGAGCAGGACGTCGTCCACCGTCTCGGGTGCGTCTTTCGTCCAGGCCAGGGACTCGAGGTGGTCCCGGGTCCAGCGTCGTCCCGCCTCGATGCCCCCGGAGACGGGGAAGGATCGCGCCCACCCCACGGCACGCATGCCCGCCATGTCGTTCCCTCCTCTTCACGGCCGACGGTCACGGCCGACGGCCGCCGGAGGGCGTCTGCCCCGGACGGTCCGACCCACGCCTGCCGTGCCGCCATGACCCCTCCGGGTGAGAACACCACCGCGCCGTGGAGCCGATTCCCTCCCGTCAGGTGATCTGGATTCCCACCACGCAGGTGTCGTCGTCGGTGTCGGCTCGGCTGTGCGTGAGGAGCCGGTCGAGCCGGTCGTCCAGGGTCGGCGCGGGTGCGCAGGCGGTGATCAGGAGCTGATCCAGGGACGTTTCGAGGGAGTGGTCACGGCGTTCGATCAGGCCGTCCGTGAAGAGCAACAACGCGTCGTCGAGTTCGAAGCGGATCTCCCCCTCGACGTACGTGGCCTCGGCGAAGGCGCCCAGGAGGGGCCCGGTGAGCAGGGGCAGGTAGTGCGCGGTGTCGTCGCGAATGCACACGGGAGGCAGGTGACCGGCGCGGGCCCAGCGCATGATGCGGGTGCTCGGGTCGTACAGCGCGCAGATCGCGGTCGCGGTGACGTCGTTGGTGAGGTGGTGGGTGACGGTGTTGAGCCAGGTGAGGAGTTGGGCGGGGCCGGCACCGGTGATCGCCAGGCCCCGCAGTGCGTTGCGTAGCACGATCATGCTGGTGGCGGCGTCGATACCGTGGCCGGCCACGTCACCGACGCACAGCAGGATCCGATCGGACGGCAGGACCAGCGTGTCGTACCAGTCCCCGCCGACGGCGGTGTCGGATTCGGCCGGCCGGTAGCGGACGGCGACGCGCAGGCCGTCGACGTTCGGCGGGGCGTGCGTGGGCGGCATGATGGCGTGTTGCAACTGGCGGGCGAGGCGGTTGCGTTCGCCGGATTCCTGCTCGCTGTGCGCGAGGCGGTCGCGGGTCGCCGCGAGGGCCACCTCGGTCCAGTGCTGGGCGGAGACGTCCTGATAGGCGCCGCGGATCGCCAACAGCCGCCCGTCCGTGCCCAGGACGGGCTCGGCGACGATGCGAATGCGTCGGGTGACCCCGTCGGAGCGTTCCATGCGGAAGGAGACCGTGGCGTGCCGGCGGCGGTCCACCAGGGTGCGCAGGAAGCGGGTGAGCGCGGCGGCGTCGTCGGGGTGCGCGTGCTCGGGCAGGTCCGTCAGGGCGACCGGTGGTGCCGTGGGAGGGAGGCCGTGGAGGGCGAACAGCGACTCGTTCCAGGTGATCACGCCGGTGGTGAGATCCTCCTCGAAGCCGCCGATGCGGCCCAGGCGCTGGGCGTGTTGGAGCAGGCGCGCGAGTCGGGCGGACTCGCGTTCGATGCGCCAGACGAGCAGGATGGCGTTCGCGTGGCGGCTGACGGCGACGTCGGCGATCGCGTCGAGGCGGACCTGGTCCACGAGGGCGGTGAGGGTGAGGCTTTCGGCCCGGTAGGACTCGCCTGTGGCGTAGACGCGTTCGACGATGTCGTACAGGCCTCCGGCGGTGGCGGCGAGGGGGTATGCCTCGAGGAGGAGTGCGCCGTCGATCAGGTTGGCGGGGCGTCCCGCGGGGTCGAGGAAGCGGCCGTTGAGGTGCCGGACGCGGAAGTCGACCAGTTGTCCGTCCTGGTCGAGCCAGGGCACGAGGACCAGTGCGGGGTCGTGGAGGCAGTTCGCGATCTCGACGAGATCGACGGTGGCGGCGTGCGCCGTATCGGTGTCCCCGGGGGCGAGGTGTGCCTCGAGGGTGTGCGCGCACAGTTCGGCCAGGGCCTCGATCTGGCGTCGCACGCGCGCGGGTTGCTCGGGCAGGGGGTGCGGCCAGCAGATCTCCAGGATGCCGTGGACCCGGCCGCCGGTGCCGGCCGGCGCGGCCGAGCGGGCGCCGGTGAGGTGGTGTTGGCCGATGGAGGGGATCTGCGCCTGGGACAGCGCGGGGGTCCACGTCCAGGCGAGATCGGCCAGGGCTTGGCGGGCGATGGTCACCACTCCGGGCGGAACGTGCCTCCAGCGGGCCGCCTCGTGGTCGGTGAAGCCGGCGCTGCCGGCGAGGGTGAGGGAGGAGTCGGGCGCGACGGCCCAGACCGCGACGGCGGTCGCCCCCAGCGGCGCGAGGGCGTGTTCGAGGAGGGACTGGGCGACGGCCTGTGTGTCGCCGGCGGCACACGCGCCGCTTTCCGCGGTACGCAGCCGCACGCTCACGGGTCCGGCGTCGCGGGGCGCCCCCGGTGGCGGTGTGGCGGTCTCGGTGACGAAGTCGCAGGCGGCTTCGGTGAGGCGGTCGGCCGCGGTGCGGTCGACGATGTCGGCGGCGAGTTCCAACCGGGTCACGCCGGACTGCTCGGCCAGGGTGGCGAGTTGCCGGGCCGCTTCGGTGGGGCCGCAGCGCAGGCGTTCGATCAGGATGCCTTTGGCCATCTCGATCAGGGCGCGGCCGTCGGCTGCGGCGTGCGCGGCCTGGATTTCGCGCCTCAGGCGTTCCACGGTCGCCGCGAGTCGGCCCACCGCGGACGCGGTGTCGAGTGGGGTCCGCGGGGTCGACTCCGGCGCCCGGGCCGCGGCCTCGTGGTCGGCGCCGTTCGCGCGGGGGGTGAGGTCGGACGGTGCGCTGCCGGGGGCGCGGGCGCGACCCCCTTCCCGGAACGGGGCCGCGGCGGGTTCGCCGACGTCCGCACGGGCGTCCGCGGCCGTCCCGGGGGCCTCCGCGTCGTGCGCCGCCGGCTCGCGAGGGGGCGGGATGTTGCTCATCGAGGTGTTCGCTCCCGAGGTGGTGGCGGCAGGAGTCGCCGGTGGGACGGTTGTCTCAGGAGTGCACGAGGTAGCGTCGCAGGACGGCGAGCAGGTCGTCGGTGTCGACGGGCTTGGTGACGTAGTCGCTGGCTCCCGCGGCCAGGCTCTTGTCGCGGTCGCCGGGCATGGCCTTGGCGGTGACGACGATGATGGGCAGGTCCGCGTAGCGAGGCATGCGTCGGATCTCGGTGGTGGCCGTGTAGCCGTCCATTTCGGGCATCATGACGTCCATCAGGACGAGATCCACCTCGGGGTGGGCGACGAGGGTGGCGATGCCCTCGCGACCGTTCTCGGCGTGCAGGACGTTGACGGCGTGCAGTTCGAGGATGCCGCTGAGCGCGTAGAGATTGCGGGCGTCGTCGTCGACGACCAGGACGGTGCGGCCGGTGAACGAGCCG
The DNA here is from genome assembly GCF_055558835.1 of Embleya sp. NPDC025285. Lineage (NCBI taxonomy): Bacteria > Bacillati > Actinomycetota > Actinomycetes > Kitasatosporales > Streptomycetaceae > Embleya > Embleya sp. NPDC025285. The sequence continues at coordinate 39,339 of NZ_JBVHLU010000058.1, read as the reverse complement.
TCGACGGCCGGTGCCGTGTGATGGGTGCGTCCGGTGGCGTGGACCAGGGGCAATACGTCGCCGGGTTGTTCCGCGGACAGGTGCAGCGCGATGCGTTCGCGGAGTTCGTCCAGTCCGGACAGCAGTTCCAGGGGTTTGCTGTCCGCGCGGGCCTGGAGTGCGCGGGCCTGTTCCTGGGGCAGTCGACGGCTGTTGTGGGCCAGCACGGGCACGTTCGCCGAGGCGGAGTCGGCGTCGAGGGCATCGAGCAGGGTCAGTGCCTGGCCGTCGGGCATGTCCAGGTCCAGCACCACGCAGTGGCAGGGTGCCGTGGCGAGCGTACCGGCGGCCTCCTGGGCGTCCACGACGGTCAGCACGTCCACGCCCGGGCCGGCGGCGCCGTCGTGGCCTCCCGCGGCGATGTCGGCCACGGCGCTTTGCGCGACCAGGCTCAACAGGCCGTGCGGTCGCTCCTCGACCACGAGTACGCGGCGCTTCGCCGGCGGCGCGGCGTGCTCGACCGCCCGTCGTTCCAGGGGGTCGGCGTCGCGGGCGAGGGGGGCGAGGGGCTGCTCGTCGGTCGCCGACGTGGTGGTGGAGACCGTGTGGACGACGGGGAGGTACAGGGTGAACGTGCTGCCCTGTCCGGGCGTGCTGTCGGCGATGATGGCGCCGCCGAGGAGGTGGGCGATCTCGCGGCTGATGGACAGGCCCAGACCGGTCCCGCCGTATTTGCGGCTCGTGGTGCCGTCGGCCTGTTGGAACGCGCCGAAGATCGTCTCGAGTTGGTGTTCGGCGATGCCCACGCCGGTGTCGCGTACGTGGAAGGCCACGACCGCGCCGCCGAGGTGTACGCCCTGCGGGATCTCGTGGTTGCCGGCCGTTTCGATGTGCAGGGCGATCCGACCGCGATCGGTGAACTTGACCGCGTTGGACAGCAGGTTGCGCAGGATCTGCCGCAGTCGCGAGTCGTCGGTGAGCAGGTCGGTCGGCACGCCGGGGCCGGTGGTGATGTCGAAGGACAGACTCTTCTGCGTGGTCATCGGCCGGAATGTCGCCTCGACGTAGTCGAGGAGTCGCCGCACGGACACGCGTTCGGTGTGCACGTCCATCTTGCCGGCTTCGACCTTGGACAGGTCCAGGATGTCGTTGATCAATTGCAGCAGGTCGGAGCCCGCGGAGTGGATGATGCCCGCGTACTCCACCTGCTTGGGGCTGAGGTTGCGGGTGGGGTTCTGCGCCAGGAGTTGCGCGAGGATGAGCAGACTGTTCAACGGCGTGCGCAGTTCGTGGCTCATGTTCGCCAGGAACTCCGACTTGTACTTCGACGCGAGCGTCAACTGGCGAGCCCGGTCCTCGAGTTCCTGCCGAGCCTGTTCGATCTGCAGGTTCTTGGCCTCGATGTCGCGGTTTTGCGACGCGAGCAGCGCGGCCTTGTCCTCGAGTTCCTCGTTGGAGTGCTGGAGTTCCTCCTGTTGGTGTTGCAATTCCTCGGACCTTGCCCGCAGTTCGCCGGCCAGGCGCTGGGACTCGGCGAGGAGTTCGTCGGTGCGCGCGTTCGCGACGATGGTGTTCACGTTGACGCCGACGTTCTCCATGAGCTGGTCGAGGAAGCCCCGGTGGACCGGTGTGAACGCTGTGATCGAGGCGAGTTCGATGACCCCGAGCACCTGCTCCTCCACCACGATGGGCAACACGATCAGCGCCGTGGGCGCGGTGCGACCCAGTCCGGAGGACACCACGTAGTCGGCCGGGATGTCGTCCACGGCGATGGTGTGCCGGCTGCGGGCGGCCTGACCCACCAGGGTCCGGCCCAGCGGGATGCCCGACGCGTGGGCGTCGTCCAGACCGATGCCGTACGAACCGATCAGGCGCAGCACCGTTCCCGATCCGGTCTCCTCCGCGAGGTAGAAGGCGCCGTACTGCGCGGAGACCAGCGGGGTGAGCTCGTCCATCACCAGTTCGGCGACGACCGCCAGGTCGCGATGGCCCTGCATGAGCGCGGACACCCGCGCCAGGTTCGTCTTGAGCCAGTCCTGTTCCTCGTTGGCGAGCGTGGTCTCGCGCAGCGAACCCACCATCGCGTTGATGTTGTCCTTGAGTTCGGCGACCTCGCCGGAGGCGTCGACGGTGATCGAACGGGTCAGGTCTCCCTCGGCGACGGCGCTGGCCACCTCGGCGATGGCGCGTACCTGCCGGGTGAGGTTGCCGGCGAGTTCGTTGACGTTCTCGGTGAGCCGCTTCCAGGTTCCGGAGACGCCCTCGACCTCGGCCTGTCCGCCGAGGCGGCCCTCGCTGCCGACCTCGCGGGCCACCCGGGTGACCTCGGCGGCGAAGGACGAGAGTTGGTCGACCATGGTGTTGATGGTCGTCTTCAGTTCCAGGATCTCCCCGCGCGCGTCGACGTCGATCTTCTTCGACAGGTCGCCGTTGGCGACCGCGGTGGTGACCAGCGCGATGTTGCGGACCTGCCCGGTGAGGTTGTTCGCCATCGAGTTGACGTTGTCGGTGAGGTCCTTCCAGGTGCCGGCCACGTTCGGCACCCGCGCCTGGCCTCCCAGGATGCCCTCGGTACCGACCTCGCGGGCCACCCGGGTGACCTCGTCGGCGAACGCGGAGAGCGTGTCGACCATGGTGTTGATGACCTCGGCGAGGGCGGCTACCTCGCCCTTGGCCTCGACCGTGATCTTGCGGGAGAGGTCGCCGCGCGCGACGGCGGTGGCGACCTGGGCGATGGAACGCACCTGTCCGGTCAGGTTGGACGCCATGACGTTGACGTTGTCGGTGAGGTCCTTCCAGGTTCCGGAGGCGCCCCGGACCGTGGCCTGTCCCCCGAGGTTGCCCTCGGTACCGACCTCGCGGGCCACCCGGGTGACCTCGTCGGCGAACGCCGAGAGCTGGTCGACCATCGTGTTGATGGTCTCCTTCAGCTCCAGGATCTCGCCGCGCGCGTCCACCCGGATCTTCTGCGACAGGTCGCCCTGTGCGACGGCGGTGGTCACCTGGGCGATGGAACGCACCTGCGCGGTGAGGTTGTCCGCCATGACGTTGACGGATTCGGTCAGGTCCTTCCACGTTCCGGAGACGCCCTTGACGTCGGCCTGCCCGCCCAGCCGCCCGTCGGTACCCACCTCGCGGGCCACCCGGGTCACCTCGTCGGCGAACGCCGAGAGCTGGTCGACCATCGTGTTGATGGTGTTCTTCAGCTCCAGGATCTCCCCGCGCGCGTCCACCCGGACCTTCTGCGACAGGTCGCCCTGCGCCACCGCGGTGGCGACCTGGGCGATGGAACGCACCTGGGAGGTGAGGTTCCCGGCCATGAAGTTCACCGAGTCCGTCAGGTCGCGCCAGGTGCCGGAGACGCCCTTGACGTCGGCCTGCCCGCCCAGCCGCCCGTCGGTACCCACCTCGCGGGCCACTCGGGTCACCTCGTCCGCGAACGCCGAGAGCTGATCGACCATCGTGTTGATGGTGTTCTTCAACTCCAGGATCTCGCCGCGCGCGTCGACGGTGATCTTCTGTGACAGGTCGCCCAACGCGACCGCGGTCGTCACCTGCGCGACGTTGCGCACCTGGTCCGTGAGGTTCCCGGCCATGAAGTTCACCGAGTCCGTCAGGTCGCGCCAGACCCCGCCGACACCGGGGACCTGCGCCTGCCCGCCCAGCCGACCTTCGCTGCCCACCTCGCGGGCCACCCGGGTGACCTCGTCCGCGAACGCCGAGAGCTGATCGACCATCGTGTTGACGGTGTTCTTCAACTCCAGGATCTCGCCACGCGCGTCCACGTCGATCTTCTGCGACAGGTCCCCGCGCGCCACGGCGGTGGCGACCTGGGCGATGTCGCGGACCTGCGTGGTCAGGTTGCCCGCCATCGCGTTGACGGAATCGGTCAGATCCGCCCATGTCCCGGACACCCCGGGCACCCCGGCCTGCCCGCCCAGTGTGCCCTCCGACCCCACCTCCCGGGCCACCCGGGTGACTTCCGAGGTGAACAACGCCAACTGGTCGACCATGCCGTTGAACACCCCGGCGATCTCGCCGAGGAGACCATCGCCGTCGTCGGGCAACCGGGTGCCGAAGTCGCCGTCGCGGACAGCGGTCAACCCGGCCAGAAGTTGCCGCAGTTCCGCGTTGCCGACCACGTCCGTCTTGCGCCGCGCCCGCGCACGCGGGGCGGGAACCGCACCGGTGTCCGCAGTATCGGTCATGAAATGCAACCTCGTCTCGGTCCCCGGTGACCCGGCCCCACACCGGACATCCGCGTACAGTTCGCCTCGGATCCGCGTCACCGCGGCCCATCGGCAAATACACCGAATGTTATCCGAGGCGCGGTGCGTCGAAGTCGATGATCGCCTCTGTCGGGGCTCCCGTTCCGCCGAGCAGGACCGTCGAGAGTTCGCTGCCCGCCATCCACCGACCCAGGGCCCGCCGGTCCAGGGTCACGATGTCCTGGGCCCGGGCGAGCCGACGGGCGGGAGCCGTGAACCTGGAGTTCGTGACGAGCACCGCGACGTCGGCATGGTGTACCGGCCGCGCGGTTCCCACGAAGCGTTGCATGTCCGGACTGCCCACCGCCCGTGTCCTGCCGAGCCGCTTGCATTGGATGACGAGGCTGCGCCCGTCCGGGAGCCGGGCGACGACATCCGCCCCCAGGTCGCCCGCTCCACCGCTGACCACCACGTCGCGGCACCCGTCACGACGACACAACTCCGCGACGTGTTCCTCGAATCGGGCTCCGGTCATGGCGTCCACGGCGGCAAAGGACACCGCCCGCCCTCGCGTGATCGCCCGCGTACGCGGCGCCCATCGCCGCCGTTCGGAGCGAACCGCCGGTCGGAGCCGACCACACGCGTACAACACGCCGATCGCCGTCACGGCGACGACCACGATCGCCGCCAACAGGTCCCACTCCTGTCGCGCACCGCAATACGCCGCGACGACACACACGGTGGGCGCGAGCCACCAGAACACGCGGTCGTATCGCACGAATCCACCGATTCGCGCCTCCCGACCGGTGCCGCGCCCGAGCAGTCCCGGGCCGGATTCGGCCACCGAATCCTCGATCATGGGACGTATCGTGCTCAAGTCCCCTCCCTCTTCCCCGACCCGAGCAGCGGACTCCGCCACAACGGACCATCCGGCGTCCCGTGTTCCCACCTCGACGCCGCTCCGCGCCCCGGCCGATGCGGACCCTGCCGGAGCACGCAACTCGCCGATGGTCAGGCGACGTTCAAGCTTCCCTGACGCTGCCCTCGATCGCCGGTTCCAACCCCCGCGTTCGGTCGGCCGGCCATTGCCGTGCGCTTCGCGCCGGCCGGGTCGGCGGCGGGGCGAGACGAGGGCGGCCGTCAGCGGCTTGCGGCGAAGCCGCCGGCGCCCTGGGCGGGCCGGGGCGGGTCGCCGGGCAGCGCGGGGTGCGCGCCTCCCGGTGGCGTGGTCGCGTACAGCGCGACGGTCAGCGTCCTGAGGCCGCTCAGGCGCTGTTCCCCCTCCTCCGCCACGTCCTGCGGCAGGCCGGTGATCAGGTCCCTGGCGAGGAGGGGTTCCGCGGCGTGGATGTGCGCGCGGACGGTCTTGGTGGCGATCCCCAGGCGTGCCGCCGTCGCGTCGGCGTTGAACTCGGTGAGCACCCAGGTTCGCAGGGTACGGATGAGGTCGCGTCGATCGTCCGCCAGCGGCCGCAGCGTCCGCTCCGCCCACCCGCGGACCTGGGGATGGGAGAGTACGCCGTGCAGTGACACGTCCGAGCCCTGCCCAGGGGGCGTGGAGGGGAGTGTGCTGACGATCTGGATTGCCAGGGACAGCGTGATGCGGTCGAGCGTGCGGTCCGGGTTGATCCCGATCTCGGCGCACACGTGGTTGACCCGCCGGGCGATCGTGTTGCGGTGCACGCCGATGATCCGGGCTGCCGCCGACGTCCGGAACTCCAGTGCCATCGCGGTGGCTTCCAGGATCTGTTGCCCGGCTCGCGGCAGGCTCAGGATCGGCTCGAGAAACCCGGCGGCCCACCCGCGGGCGGCGTCCGGCAGGACGTCCACCAGGCCGGGGGTGCGGGACGAGGTGATGACCGTGCGCTCCGGGTGGTGTACCGCACGGGACAGGGCGTCGGCCGCTTCCCCGTAGGCGTCGCCGACCCCTTCCAGCGGATGCACCGGGCTGCCTCCGACCGCGACGTCCGCGCTGCCGAACGCCTGGCGCAGGGCTCGAAGTTCACGTTCCGCGTCGGTTCCGGGGTGTTCCGGGACGACGACGATGACGTGCTCGTGGTAGGCGGGGCAGCGGATGGCCAGTGCCCGGTCGTGGAGGCTGCGTTCCACCTCCGCCATGACGGTGTCGCGGTCCGCGCGTGCGCAGTCCACCACGAAGACCCGGGCGGACTCGCTGTCCAGGAGCCCGGGGGTGACGCCGGCCATGACCCGTCGGGCATGGGTGGTGTTGCCGGTCATCAGGAGTTGGAAGGCGGAGAGCCGGATGCCGCGGACGGCGGTGGTCAGGGCCGTGTCGGTCTGCCGGGGCCGGGGCGCCAAGGCGAACGTCAGCGCCGTGGCCGCGTGATGGACGATCTCCCGGTCCGCCCGCCCGGCGGGTTCCTTGGTCGCGACGATCAGGACCTGGTCGGCCGACAGGTGCACGGTGCCGGCGAACAGGCCGGCCGGCGTCGTCTGCAAGGGGCGGTCCGGCCGTTGGATGACGGAGGCCAGCGTGAGCGGGGCGGCCGGTGGCACCGCGGCGAGGATGCCGTCCGCGCCGCGTACGACGACTTCCGCGTCCAACTCGTCGGCCAGGAGCCGGCTGATCGCCCCGACGGCGTCGTGGGAGGTCTTGAGCTGCCCGATCAGTTCCGCCAATCTGGCGGCGTGCCGCCGGGCCCGGTCCGCGCCGAGGTCCAGCACGCTCTGCGCGAGGCCGGATCGCCACGCGGAGAGCGGGCGCGTGGAGGTGAGCAGCGGGAAGCCGCGGTGCTCCGCGGCTCGCCGGAGCGCGGCGATGGAGGCTTCGTCGGGGGCTTCCGCGACCGCGAGCCCGGCCGCCCCACCCGCGGCGAGCGTCGCCAGGAGCCGGTCCACCACCTGGAGGTTCGCGGCGTTGGCGACGATCAGGGCGTTCGCGATGTCCGCGCCGATCCACTCGCGGCCGGACAGGATGAGGGCGCGGTGCACCTCCCGATCCGCGCCGACCACCGGATTCAGCCCGAACTCGGGAATCGCACTCAAGTCACGCAGGGACAGCATGTCCTGCGGTCACCCCTTTCAGACCGGAACCGGAATCAGTGTCCACGACGGGTTCGCCGTCGCCTCGCGCGGGCGGCCCGTCGGCGCCGCGTCCGCCGTCGGGCGCGAACAGGACGCCCAGGTGCGCCGGGCACCGCCGGAACGGGCCGGGCCTGCCGGAGATCGCCGGAGTGGGTGTGGACAGGTCCCACAGGGCGTCGACGACCGTTTCGATCGCCGCTTCGGCGATGGTGGAGGCCACGGCCTGCGCGGGGCATCGGTGGGGGCCGGCCGACCACGCCAGGTGGCTGCGGTCCCGGGACCGCGGTATGCCGGGCCGGGCCGGGGCCGGTCCGGTGGCGGCGTGGCCGATCAGGATCGGCACCCCGGCGGGTATCGCGACACCGTGCAGGGTCGTGGGCCGCCGCGCGTAGTGCACCGACGCGTTCACCACCGGACACCGGGTCGCCAGGGTGGCGTCCATCGCGTCGCGGATCGTCACCGCGCCGCCGACGAGTTCGCCGGCATACGCCGGTTCGGTGAGCAGCGCGTGCAGCGTGGTGCCGATCCAGGCGGCCGTGGACGTGGCGCCGAGCAGCACCATCGAGCGCAGCAGCAGTTCGGCCTCCCGGTCGCCGAGCGCCGCCGGGTGCGCCAACATCCACGACGTCACGTCGGCACCGGGCCTGGCTCGCTTGGCCGCGACCACTTCGCCCAGCGCACGGTTCAGTTCCCCGGACGCCTCGGCCGCCTCCGGCAGCGCGTCGACCACGGGCCAGGCGTACGCACGGACTTGTTCGGCGATGTCCGCCGTGCCGCCGAGCAGCTCGACCAGGGTGTGTACGGCGACGCGTTCGGCGAACTCGGCCATCAGGTCCGCGTGTCCGCGGCGGGCGAAGGACTTGACGAGTTCCCGTGCGTAGCGCTGGACGCCGCGCCGGATGGAGTGCAGATCGACGCAGGCCAGGCAGTCGTCCACGACCCGCCGCAACCGCTGGTGCTCCTCGGCGTCGGTGTGCTGGAGACCGCCGGCGTACATGAGCGCGAGTCCGGGCGGGACGCTGTCGCGCGCCAGGGCCTCCCACGTGCCCGGGTCCCTGGTGTACGCCGGGTCGCCGAGGAGTTCGCGGGCGGCGGCGTGGTCGGTGACCACGAGGACCCGTACGCCGTCCGCGACTTCGGCCCAGGCCACCGGTCCGGCGGCGCGCAGCGATCTGTGGGCCGCTTCCGGGTGTTCGCGAAACGCGGTGCCGAACAACCGTGGCACGGCGGCGGATTGCTGGTCCCGGTCGGTCATCGGGCGCGGCTCCCTGCGGGTCGGAGGATGTCGGTGACCAGCGCGACCAGGGCGCGCTTCGCCGAGTGCATGGTGCGGGCGTCGATGAAGACGAGGGGGCGGTCGCCGGGGAGGGTCAGTGCGTCGCGCAGCGCGTCCTCGGGGTATTCGGGGGCTCCGGGGAAGGTGTTGACGGCCACGACGTAGGGCAGTTCGGCCTCCTCGAGGAGGTCGATCGACTCGTAGGACCGGTCGATGTACCGGGTGTCGACGAGCACCAGCCCGCCCAGGGCACCGGTCAGCAGCGAACGGATCATCGCGGCGAAGCGCGGCTGCCCGGGTGCGCCGAACAGGTAGACCACGATGTCGCCGTCGCCGAGCGTGCGCCGCCCGAAGTCCATGGCCACCGTCGTCGTCGACTTCGTGTCCACCGCCACGTCGTCCACCAGTTCGCCGGCACGCGTCAGTCGCTCCTCGGTGTGCAGCGGACGCATCTCCGAGAGCGTCGCCACGTAGGTGGTCTTGCCGACACCGAACGCCCCCAGGACCACGACCTTCACCGATCGTGCCCTGGCGGGCAGATATCCGCGGTCAGAGACGCTGGAGGCCATGCAGAACCCTTTCGAGGAAGTCCCGGTCGTGCGGTTGTGCGAGCGGCGTGAAGGGGTCCGCGGCACGTACGTGGCCGCTGACGACCAGGTCCGCGACGACGGCACGCGCCACGGCCCCCGGAAGCTCCAGATGCGCGGAGACGTCCGCCACCGACAACACCCCCGGCACCAACAGCGCGACCACGCGACGCGCTTGGACGCCGAGTCCGGTCACCGGGGCCGTGGGGTCGACCGACAGCAGCGTCGCCACGTCGATGCGGGGGCGTTCGCCCTGCGGTGCCGCCGCTTCCGCGCGGATGACCGTGTGCGAGCGGACGACGCCGCGGCGCGTGTGGCCGCTACCACCCGCGCCGGAGGTCATGCCCGGGCGGGTGCCTGGCGGTCCCGGGCGGCAAGGAACGGTCCCAGGGCCTTGATGAGTTTGAGCGATTTCGACAGTGCCAACTGCACGTTCTGGCTGATCGAGTCGCCTTCGACGGCGACGCCCAGGCCGCTGTTGCGGCCTGCCGCGAGCAGGAGGACCGTGTACCGCGTGAAGTCCATGATCTGATAGCGCATCAAGAGGTCGTCGGGGGTGGTTCGGCAACAGTCGGCGAACGTGTCCTGCAGGGAGGCCACGCCGGCGAACGCCGCGCAGGACCGCTCGGCCTCGTCACGGCCCAGGCCGTCGGTGGCCGCCAGCGCCAGCCCGTCGGTCGAGAACAGCACGGCGGAGACGACGCCCTCCCCGAGGAGCGCGTTGAGGTGCGGGCGCAGGTCGGCCGTGTCGGCCGTGGCGTGCGGGTACTCGGACATCACGTGCTCCAACCTTCGTTGACGCTGTCGCTTCGGTCGTACTCGGCCGCCAGGACACCCCTGAGCCGAGCGAACCCCTCGGTGAACGCCTCGGCGTCGGCCACCTCCTCCTGTCGCGGCGCCGGGTCCCTGCGCGCCGGGCGCCGCGGCTGCCGCTTGGGCAGCCCGTACGCGGTCAGCTCCGGTGCGGCGGGCGTTTCCCCCGCCGTGGTGGACGGAGAGGTCGCCGGGGACACCGCGGTGGGGATGTCGGTCCCGCCACCCGTCCCGGCCGTGGGCAGCCGCGCCGCGGGCAGTTCGGAGACGTACGGCTCAGCCGCGGACAACTCGGCCGTGTACTGGTGATCCTCGGGCAACTCGCCCTGGACCGCGGCCGGTTCGGCGGCGTACGTCCGACCCGCGGGCAGTTCGGCCGGGTACGGCGCGGCGGCGGACGACGGCTCCTGTTCCACTGCCATGGGTGGGTACCGCGTTTCCTCGGGTCCGTCCGCGACCAGATGCCCGGTGGGGATCAGCAGGTCGGCCCGGACGCCGCCGGAAGCGGACGGGGACAGGCCGACCCGCAGCCCGTAGGCGTGTACCAGACGCCCGATGACCAGGAATCCGAGGCGCCCGGGATCGCCCAGGCCCGTGACGTCGGTCTCGCCGGACGCGAGTGCGCGCTCGGCCTCCCGGAGTTGGAGCGGACTCATGCCCAGCCCTTGGTCCTCGACCGTGATGCGCATGCCGGCCGCCACCCTGACGACGTGTGTGGCGGCCGGGGCCCCCGAGTAGGAGGTGGCGTTGTCCAGCAACTCCGTGAGGACCACGATGACCGGCTCCACCACGAGACCTTCCACCACCGTCTCGCCGGTCTGCGCCCGGTAGGTGTAGTCGACCGCCTCGCTCTGCCGGACGCGTCCGCGCGCGCTCTCCACGATCTCCGCGACGGTGCAGTTCGCCCGTTGCACGCCCGGCCACGACTCGGTCAGGATCCGCAGGCGCTGCACGGTGTGCCCCGCCAGTGTGACGCTGTGGTCCACCCGGGCGAGCGTGCGTGTGTACGCCCCGTCCGGACGTGCCGACAATTCCGGGTCGTCCTGGTCGTCGAGCGCGTTGTCGATGTCCCGCTGGGCACGCGTCAGGGCCGCCTGGATCTCCTCGGCCGCGACCCGCACTCCGGCGCGGGCCGAATCCTCGACGCGGCGCCGGACCGCGGCCGCCGCCTCGCGCAGCGCCTCCTCGATCTCCGCCATGCGCTCCGCCACCTCGGAACCGTCGAACACGTCCGGACGGCGCAGCCCCGTGGGCGCGGCGATCGACACACCTTGGAGGCGCTGCGCCACCGCGGGCAGACGTACTGCGACCAGGTGTTCCAGCTCGGCCATCACAAGCTGGAGTTGCGACCAGTTCGCGGCGGCTTCCGCCCTGACCTCCTCGACCTCGCGGAGCACCGCGGAACGGGCCTCGTGAGCGGCCTGCCCGGCCGTCTGCTCCGACCGGGCCGCGGCCTGCCGGGCCCGGTCGTGCACCTGTCGGACGTGTTGCGCGGCTCTGCGTCGCCCCGGCAGGTGGCCGAGCCACGTCAGGCCGGCGGCGAGGCCCGCACTCGAAGCGCCGACCCAGATATGCACGTCATCGATCACGAATTTCAAACCAATCGCCGCACGAAAGGAGCCGGTGGTGCACCGGTGATCCGGAACCCGGTTTCCCGGTTCCGGCTGCGGAGATCAGCACGCTAGAGGACGACCGGAGCGCGGAGCCACGGCCCTGATGCACCAATTTCGGCCATCCATAGGGCACTCGTGCACCATTTGAAGCACCGGATGCCCCCATCGGCCGCTTCGGCGGCCAGGGGTGGGCAGCGGTGCACTTCCGGTGCGTCGGGGCGTCGAGTCCGTCGGATTCGCGCCGGAGCCGCCGGTACACACCGTTGAACACGCGGTAGCCGTCGGCCCGCTTGTCCCGGGCCGAGCCGTCGTCAGGAACCGGGCGGGCGGCAGCGCCGACAGCGGCAGGCCGGGTACGCGCTCGTCTGCGCGCACACCCGCTCGGAGACGACGACGGTCTGCGGTGCGGCAACCGGGATACGGTCGCCGGTCGTCTCGTCGACCCGGTAGACGGCCAAGGTCATCCGGCGAGGTCGCGGTTGCCCGGGCCAACGGGACTCCGGTGCGCTGGTCATCGACATCACCAGGCCCTTCGGCGCTACAGGCCCGCGGGGTGGATCGCGAGCACCGTGCAGCCCACTTCGGACTGCGGAAAGTGCACCGAGCCCGGGGTGCCCACGATGACGCTGCCCTTGCCGTACTCGGCGTGTCCGTCCAGGAACACGCCCTCGGTGACGATCAGGATCTCCGGCTGGGCATGGGCGTCCTTCCCGAAGGCGGCGCCCGGCGCGAAGTTCAGCTCCATGACGACCGACGGGTCCTCGGTGCTGCCTTCCTTCAGCACACGGGCGACGATCCCGTCGGCGACCGTCGACGGCGGCGTGTCCTGGATCGAGGTCACCCGGAATCCTGGCTGCATGATCGTCCCTTCCCTTGCACGGCACACATCTCGACCGCCCGGAGCCTGGTCTCGGTCCGGCCGGCGGTGATGAGCACGCTAGAGGGACGCGCGTGGCCGGAACTACGACCTCCGTGCACCAATTTCCGGCGCCGAATGGGGCCCCGTGCACCATCTCTTCCCACCGGATGTGCGTGCCGGTCACCGCGTCGACCGAACCAAGGGCGCGCGTGCACCGGCGAGTGCGACGCCGATGACGGCCGCGCACACCGCGGGACCGCGGCCGGCCGTGTCCGCGGCCCGATCCGGCCGCCGCCCTTGCCGCATCGGCTTCCGCCCGGGTGCAACCACCGGCGGACGTGCCTAGAGTCGAAAGGAGGAGACCGTGGAGTCCGGGCGGCGTGGACATCCACGACGTCGACGCGGAAGCGATCCGTCGCTACGTCGCCGAAGCCCCGGGAGCCGTGTGACGGGGGCGATGTGCCAAGGCCGGATCCGCACAACGCGCTCGTGTCGGGCGCGGCGGCCCGGGCCCGGCGGCGCAGACCCACGACGCGGTTCCGCGGCGCGGGTTCCGCAGCGCAATCCCAAGACCGGAGGCGGTAGACGATGTGCCGTTGGCTCGCCTACGCGGGGACCCCCATCCTGCTCGAGACCATCCTCTACAAACCGACTCACTCGCTGATCGATCAGAGCCTGCACTCCCGGCTGGGCGTCGAGACGACCAACGGCGACGGCTTCGGCGTCGGCTGGTACACACCCGGCGTCGACGCTCCGGCGCTCGTGCGGGACACCGGCCCGGCCTGGAGCAACCGCAATCTCCGGGAGATCGCCGACCACGTCCGCTCTCCCCTGATCTTCGCGCACATCCGGGCCTCCACCGGCACGGCGGTACAGCAGAGCAACTGCCACCCGTTCCGTCGCGGGCGTTGGATGTGGATGCACAACGGTTCCATCACCGACTTCCACCGCACCAAGCGAGACCTGGCCCTGGCCGTCGATCCGGACCTCTTTCCCGACATCGAGGGGTCGACGGACTCCGAGCTCATGTTCTTCCTGGCACTGACCTTCGGCTTGGAGCAGGACCCGCCGGGCGCCGTGGCGCGGATGGCCGGCCTGGTGGAACACACCGGTCGACGGCACGGCGTGGAGTTCCCGCTGCAGATGACGGTCGCGGTGACCGACGGCCGACGACTGTGGGCATTCCGCTACTCCAGCCAGACGCAGTCACGCTCGCTCTTCTACAGCACCCGAGTGGACACGCTGCGCGCGCTCCACCCCGATGTGGCGTTCCTGCGCGAGGTTTCCGGCGAGACCCGCCTGATCGTGTCGGAGCCCCCCGGCGACCTTCCCGGTGCCTGGAACGAGGTCCCCGAGGGCAGCTACGGCATCGTGCAGTCCGGCGAGAATGAACTACACCCCTTCGCCCCCAGCCCGCCCACCTGAGGGATCACGCTCCTCCTTCTCGGGGACGTACCGGCCCGGCGCGACCCAAAAGCCGGGCCGGTCGGCGTCCACTCTCGTGCCTGGTCCACGATTCGGGACGCCAACTGCTCGGCCGGCCGTACGGCGGGGCCGTCGCGGCGTCGAGAGAGGACCAGGCCCAGATGGCGGCGCGGGCTCGGCTCGGCCGGCGGGATCTCGCTCAGTTCGCCTGCCGGCATGCCGCCCGCTCAGGAGGGTTCGCGGTGGGATGGGTTCCTCTCTCGACGCGGATCAGGGAATTTGGGCGATGGCTTCGCGGCGTGGGTCGTGGTCGGGGCGAGGCGTGGTGTGCGTGCCGGGTTGTTGACCGGGGCGTGCTCGGGCAGGCGCGCGGCGGTCTTGTGCTGCTCCGCGATTCGCGTGGCGGGTGCGAAGCCCGCCGAGGTCGGAGCGACGGCTTGTGCGGCTGCGGCGGACAGGCTGTGCGCAGCGGCACGCTCGGCGCGGGACGGGGAATTCGGCTGTCCGGCCCGCGCACCATCGCCGTCCTCGCCCGCGGAACCGCTTCGACCGTGCCCGGCATGCTGCCCGTCCCCGAATACGTCGATGCCGCCGGGGAGTTCGCCCGCCTCCACCGCCCCGACCGGCTTGGTCGTCCGCCCGGAGGGGCACCTCGGCGCACGCTTCCCGCTCACCGACACCGCGGCGGCCCTGTCCGCCTACCTCACGGCCTTGTCCGCGCCGGTATGAGCCCGGTCGACCGCGGCGAGGGTCGCGACCACGGCCGGCCACCACTCCCCCACCGCCCGCAGCGCCCCGGCCGCTCGGCCGTCCACTAAAGTGGACCACTCAGTCCATTGCAAGGAGGCGGGGCATGCCCGGGGAGCTGACCGCGAAGGGCAAGGCGACGCGAAGTCGGATCGTCGCGGGTGCGGCGGCGGTCCTGCGGGAAAGAGGCGTCGCCTCGACGACGCTGGACGACATCATGGCGCGGACCGGCACCAGCAAGAGCCAGCTTTTCCATTACTTCCCGGCCGGCAAGGACGAACTGCTCGTCGCGGTGGCTCGGTTCGAGGCGGAGCAGGTCCTGGAGGACCAGCAGCCGTATCTGGGCCGCCTCGACTCGTGGGAGGCCTGGGAGCAGTGGCGGGACGTGGTGATCAAGCGCTACGAGGCGCAGGGGGACCAGTGCCCGCTCGGGTCGCTGTTCCTTCAGGTCGGGCGTTCGACTCCCGGGGCGCGCGCGATCGTGATCGAGTTGCTGCGCCGCTGGCAGGAGAGCCTGGCCGCGGGCATCCGGGCGCTGCAGGCGGGCGGCATGCTTCCCGCCGAGCTGGATGTCGACGTGCGGGCCGCCTCGCTGCTGGCGGCGATTCAAGGGGGTGTGTCGATCCTCCTGTCGACGGGTCGGTCCACGCATTTGCGCGCCGCTCTCGATCAAGGGATCGCGGACCTGCGCCGCGCGGGCGGCGCGGTGGCGTGATCCGCCCGGGCCGACGCACGGGCCCATCCGGGTCGGGCGCCGTCCTGCCCGGCCGCCGCGCACCCGCCCGGCAGGCGCGGTGCGTGCGCGTCCGGCCCCGGACCGGGGCGGGCGGCTCCGCAGGAACCACCCGCCCCACGGCCGTTCCCGGGGCGCGCCCTGCTTCAGCCGGCGATGACGGCGGCGGTGGTGCGCCCGCCGTCGACGTCGAGCACGATGCCGTGCACGAACGAGGACTCGGCACCGGCCAGGTACACGGCGGCGTTCGCGATGGCGTCGGGGGTGCCCATCCGTCCGGCGGGGGTGCCTTTCATCATGATCTCGCCGGGGTGGGCCTCCTCGGGTGCGGGCGTCAGCACCACACCCGGGGAGATCGCGTTCACCCGAACACCATGCGGCCCGAACTCCGCCGCCCAGGCCCGGGTCAGGGTCTCCATGGCTCCCTTGGTGGAGCTGTAGAGGGCGCCGACCGGAATGCCCAAGCGGGCGATCCACGAGCCCAGGTTGATGATCGCTCCGTCGCCGGCCTCCGCCATGACGGGTGCCACGGCCGCGGTCAGGAAGAACGGGGCCTTCACGTTGACCGCGTAGACCCGGTCGAACGTGCTCTCGTCGGTGGCCGCCGTGGTGTCGCCGGGGTAGATGCCGGCGTTGTTGACCAGGACGTCGATGCGACCGCCGAGAACCCGCGTCGCCTCCCGGGCCAGCGCCTGCGACGCGGCGGCGCTTCCGTCCAGGTCGGCCTGCACGAACTCGGCCCGGCCGCCCCGGGCGCGGATCCCGTCGACGACCTCCCCGCCACGCTCGGCGCTGCGGCCCGAAACGGCGACGTACGCTCCCTCGGCGGCGAATGCCTCCGCGATCGCACGTCCGATGTTGCTGGTCGCTCCGGTCACCAGGGCGGTCCGCCCCTCGAGTCGCATAGACATGGTCCACTCCGTTGTTCGGTGCTCCACCGTGAACCCGAACGGCCGGACCGCATACCGCCGTCGACCGGACGAGGGCCCTGGACGACCAGGGCGCAGGGCCACTGTGCGACGGAAAAATTGGACCAGCAAGTCCAAACCTGGGGATGCTCCGGACCACGGGTCGACATTGGAGACCCGAGACGCCCGCGGGCCCCGGACCCACCTCGGGATCCGAGGCCCCGTGCGCCTCACGTGGGCGAAATTCGTGTCACTTCCGCCAGAACAAGTGGTGCGTCACGCCGCTCGGGCTGGGCACGACCTCCAGGTGGAAGCGGTCGAGCAGTTCGTCGGGTGACTGCCACAGTCGAAGTCCGGACCCGAGCTTCACCGGCGACACCGCCACGTGCATGGTGTCGACCAGGTCGGCGTCGAGGAACTCCCGGATGACGGTGACCCCGCCGCCGAGCCTCACGTCCTTGCCCCCGGCCGCCTCCCGCGCCTGTTCGAGAACCGTGGCCGGGTCGCCGTCGACGAAGTGGAACGTGGTGTCGGAGAGCGTGAACGAAGGCCGCCCGTGGTGGGTCATGACGAACACCGGGGTACGGAACGGCGGCTCGTCGCCCCACCAGCCGCGCCATTGGTGATCGAGCCAGGGCCCGCGCTGGGGCCCGAACTTGTTGCGACCCATGATCTCGGCACCGATGTTGCGCGGGTAGTCGCGCGTGAAGTGATCGTCGAGGCCCCGGCTGCCCCCGGGATCGGTACGCATGGGCCAGCTCGCCGTGGCACCGGCCCAGGCGAACAACCGCTCCGGCTCCACGTGGCCGAACGGGCGCTCGAAGGTCTGATCCTCACCGGCGCCGATACCGTCGGCGGAGACGCTGAAGTTCTGCACCCTCAATAGCTGAGTCATGATTTCCTCCCATGTTGTCGACAACGGCGATGAGACCCACCGCCGCGGATCGGCGGTGCCCGGTCGATGTCCTCCGCACGGGTTCGACCGGGCTCGCGCGCTGCTCTCACGGGTGGGTCGGAATCGCTCTCCCGTTCTCGACACGGCTGCGCGGGAAATCCCGAGCAATCTTTCGGGCCGTCTGACACGTGCCCGGCCGCACGGCCTTGTCGGCGGCACGGCGCCGCTGCCTGCCGGGGTGACCACCGTGTTCGGCTCACCGCTCCACGATGTGCCAGGCCGTGGCTCCGTGTCCCCGGGACTCGATGTCGGGCGGCAACGTCGCCGGTGCCGGGGGCGTGACGCCGTCCGCGAGCATGGTTCTGGCGCGCCGTTCGACCAGGATCGGGACGTACGTCCGGATCGGGGCCTCCCTCAGCGCGTCCTGGGCCGCCTCGACGAGCGCGTCGACGGTGGCCGGATCCACGGAGGGAAAGGCGCATTTGAGCCGGGCCGCCGCATGCCGGACCGCTGCCTGCTCATCCTGCCGGGCGTTCATCCGAAGATCCTCGAGGACGTCACCGACGGTGCCTTCCACAGATGATGCGGTCGGGTCACCCACCCGGGGCGTCATGACCGCATCGCCGGGCGACCCGGGGGCTGCGGCGGATCAGGTGTGGACCGGCCACGGAGGCGATCGGCCCCGTCTCCATGGGAACTCGCCCGACTCCCGGCGTCCAGTCGGGGCGGTCCGTCGGGCGCCGCACCGGGAATGCGACCGTACGACGCTCGGGAGCTTCGTACCGCCGACACCGCTCGTCCAACGCCGCAGCCCGTCCGGCGCCACCGGATGCCCAGGTGCCACGCGGGGCGCAGACTCGACTGCAGAGACTGTTCGTAGCGGAGTGGGAGGCTTCCCATGAAGGACCTCAAGTTCGAGCAGAAGGGCTCCCTGTCACGGACCGAGGCGGCCGAATTGCTCTCCGCGCTTGCGACCGCGCTGAGGCGCGGCGGTCACGTCGAGTTGGAGCTCGGCCCCGGCGTGCTGAGCATGCACGTTCCCGACGAGCTGCGCAGCGAGGTCGAGGTGGAAGTGGGCGACGGCGAGATCGAGCTCGAAATCGAACTCAAGTGGTCGACCACGCAGGCCAAGACAGCAGCCGCTCCGAAGTCGAAGTCCGGCGAGGCACCCACCGAGCGGTGACTGTTGCCGCGCCCGTTGCCGGGCGCGGCACCAGCGGCCGCCGAAGAGCGGTGGGTCGTCACGCCGTGGTGCGCCGTCAGCTCGCGGTGGGCCGTCGGTCGGCCGTCACTCCCGCTGCCCGCGACGGGTCGAGGAGGTACCGCCACCCGCGGGACGCGTCGTGTTCAGCGCCTGGTGACGCAGCAGGGCCAGGTCGATCGGCGGCTTCGACCGTGGCACGCCCGGCCGTTCCCGCGGCACGCGCACCCGCAGGGCGAGCGGCCGGATCGTCAGTCGCACCGGGGTGGGCATGAGCACGGCCTCACCATCGATGCCGACCGGGATCCGGGTGGCGTGCGACTCGACGAGCACCTCGTGTGCGACGAGTGTGCGCAGTCCTCGGCCACGGCGGCCACGCAGCAGTTCGACGGCCTGCTCGGCGTTGCCGACCGTGATCGCGATGACGCCGAGCAGGCCGCTGTCGAGGCGGGCCCGCCGGCCCAGCTCGGTCGGACCGCCGAACTCGTACGGGTTGTTGCTGACGAGTAGCGTCTTCGGGCCCTCGATGACCACCTCGCCGTCGATGCGGACGACCAGGTGCGGGCCGCGCCGGCCGGAGAGCGTTTCGGGAAGCAGTTCGAGCATCGTGCCCCGCTTGTCGCCCCGGTACGCCGGGCTCTGCACGACATCGGCGTAGGCACCGAACGAGGCGGTGTTGACAAAGGTCCTGCCGCCGATCAGCCCCAGGTCCACGCAGACCTCGACGCCGTCGTTCAAGGCGTCGAGGCCGGCGTCCGGCCGTTCCCGGTCCAACCCGAGGTCCATCGCGAAGTGGTTGCGTGTGCCCGCCGAGACCACGAGGAACGGAAGGTCGTTCTCGGCGGCGATGCCGGCGACGAGCGCCTGGGTGCCGTCGCCGCCCGCGACCCCGAGCAGATCGGCCCCGTCCGCCACCGCCTTCCGGGCCAGTGCGGCGACGTCGATCTGGCCGGGGCCGTCGAGCAGCGCCACCTCCGCGCCCCGCGCGGTCGCCTTGTCGTCCAGTGCGAACCGGGCCACCTTTCCCCCGCCCGAGCGCGGATTCATGATCAGAAAGGGTCGGATCGGGGGCGGCGTCTCGCGCTCGGGCATGCCGGCAGGCGGCCGGGCCAGGATCAGGGCGGCCCTCGCGGCGGCAACCGCCAGTGCCGCCAGGAGCAGCGTCAGCACGATGTCCCACACATGGCCGCGGGCGATGTAGCAGACGATCACGGTGATCGGCGCGGCGACGGCGACGCCGGCGCAGATCCAGCGCAGTGGGCTTCGGTTGCTCAGGAAGCCCGACAGCGCCGCGACCGTCACCACGAGTCCGAGCACACCCACGATCAGCACCAGCAGGCTGCTGCGACCACCACTGACGAGGATCGCCGCGGCGCCGAGCGCCGCCACGAAGGCCAGCCGGGCCAGCCGGCGCTGGGAGCCCGTCACCGGCGGCCATTGCTTCTCGGGGGTCTCGGCCGCCCCGAGAGGACGCCCAGGGCCGCGGCCTGTTCCCGGGCCCCGGCCGGGCTTCTCGGAATCCGTCATGACTCCTCCGTGACCGTGTGCACTCGGGACGCGGGATCCGCCCGAGCCTCCGCGCCGGTCATCGTGCTATCCACGTTAGTGCCGGACTCGGTCCGGCACCCTCCGACCCGCGACGGGCCGGAGCACCACCGACGGCAGGACACCTGCGCGAGCGCCGCCCACGGCGTCGTGCCGCGCCCGCGCGGTCGCGGCGGAGGGGCGTCGTCCACGCCGGTTTCGAGCCGGGTCGGGTCGTCGGGATCCGCGTCGTCTACGCCGGTTTCGAGCGAGGTTGGGTCGTCGGGATCCGTTGGGTGAAGAAGATCGCGAGGAGTGCGGCGAAGGCGAGGATGGCGAGCGCGGCGCGCAGGCCGTCGAGCCTGGCGTCGTTGTTCGCGTCGAGCGCGGCCTGGGACACCTCCGGGCTTGTGCCCGCCTTGTCGAGGGCGGACTCGAGTTGGGCGTCCGAGAGGAAGGGGGCCCCACTCTCGAGCTCGTCGGTCGCCTGGCTCGTGACCTGGGGCGGGACCGCCGGGTTCTGCTCGATGGTGGTCAGAAACGAAGTGGTCATCGTGGCGATCAGGACGGACCCCGCGAGCGCCGTGCCGATCGAGGCGCCGAGATTGGTGACCGCGTTCTGGATGCCGCCGACCTCCGCGCTCTGCTCGTCCGGCACCGCCGAGACGGTGACCGATCCGAGCTGGGAGGCCAACGCACCCATGCCGAGCCCGATCAACAACAACGGGACGGTCACGACCTCCGCGCCCGCGCCCGCGTCGAGTGCGGCCATCAGCGCCACCGCGCCCGCGAGCAACGCGAGGATCCCCAGCCGTACCACGCGCCGCGGCGAGACGTTCGGGAGGAATCGCGGAATCAGGATCGCGGCCGCCAGCAGCGTGAGCGAGAGCGGCAGAATGCGCACGCCAGTGTCCAGCGCGGACAGCCCGAGTGCCACCGACAGGTACAGCGGTACGACGAAGAACACGCCCATCTGCACGAGGTATTGGAAGAAGAACATCGTCAGGCCCCCGGTGAGCTGCCGGTTGCGCAGCATGGCCGGGTCCACGAGCGGATCCCTCCCCCGCTCCACGAGGCGGGCCTCCCAGTGCAGGAAGAGCCGGATGACGGCCAGACCCGTCAGCATCAACCACACGACCAGCGAGATGCCGAGCCAGGCGGGCGCATCGGCCTTCGGCAGAAACCAGCCCCATTCGCTGGAACGCAGTACGCCGAAGACGAAGGTCCCGAGTCCGGCGGCGGAGAGCACGGCGCCGACGAGATCGATGCGGGCACGTTCGCCGGTCGGCGCGTCGGCGACACGTCGGGCGAGCAGCAGGATCACGAGCACGATCAGGACCTCGCCGGCGAAGACCCAACGCCAGGAGAAGTACGTCGTGGCGACACCCCCGATCAGTGGCCCGAGCGCGATCGCCACCGCCCCCGCGGCGGCGACGAGTCCGTACGCGGCGGGCCGGCGTTCCGCGGGGAAGTTCCCGGCGACGAGTGCCACGATCGCGGGCAGGATGAACGCCGCCCCGATCCCCTCGAGGAACGACCAGCCGAACAGGAGCACGGGCAGGTTCGGGGCGAGTGCCGTGGTCAGGGAGCCGCAGCCGTAGACGACGCAGCCGATCATGAACGCGCGCTTACGGCCGATGAGTTGGCCGACCTTGCCACCGGGGATCATGAACATCGCCATCACCAGGGTGTAGGTCGTGATCGCGCCCTGGATTCCCGTCACGGTCGTGCCCACGTCCTCGGCGACCGTCGCGATCGAGACGTTCATGACGGAGCTGTCCAGCGCCATCACGAACTGCCCGGCGGCCAGTGTCCCCAGGACGAGTCCCGCCGCCGAACGCTTCGCGGTCCCGGCCGTGTCCGTCATGGCCACATCGTCGCAGCGTCCCAAAGGGCGGGCTCGCGGCTCGCCACGGCGGTACGTCGAATGGCGGCAGCCGACGCGCGGAATCCCCTACCGGCCGACGCCACACCGGTCCACCACCACCGATTCCGACCGCGGCTTCGAGTACGTCCACCGCCCACCGCGTCCCGCCCCGGCCGCGCCGGGTTCAGTGCGTCAGGACGACCTTGAGGACGATGATGAGGACCCCGAGCACCAGGTTCACCGCCGCGGAGACGACCACGAGCCGCGTGGAGGCACCGGATCGGAAGGCGGCGGCCAGCGACCATCCGACCTGCCCGCCGACGGCGACGATGAGCGCCAGCCAGACCGTCCCCTGTGCTCCCAGGCTGAACATCGGGCTGACCGCCACCGCGATCGCCGGCGGGATGGCGGCTTTGAAGATCGGCCACTCCTCCCTGCACACACGCAAGACGACGTCGCGATTCAGCCGCCGTTGGGACATGCGTTCGCCGAAGAGTTCCGCGTGCACGTGGGCGATCCAAAAGACCAGTCCGGTGGCCAGGAGCAGCAGGATGAGTTCCACGCGTGGAAAGGAGCCCAGTGCCCCGGCGCCGACGATGACGGACGAGGCGAGCATCGATCCGTAGACGCCACCGGTGTAGTCGGCGTGGGCGCGCCGTTGTGCCCTGCGCTCGTGGTCTTCGGACCGGCGTGTTTTGAACATCGAGGTTCCCTTGTCCTGTTCAACGTGGAATCGTCCCCGCCGTCACTCGAGAATCCCCAGGCTGCGCGCCCGACGCACGGCCTCGCTGCGGCGGGTGACGCAGAGCTTGCGGTGGATGCTCTTCAGGTGGGTTTTCGCCGTGTTCGGTGAGATGAACAGTGCCGCGGCGATCTCCTCCGTGGACGACATCCGTGCGGCCTCGCGCAGCACCTCGCTCTCGCGGTCGGTCAGCGGCACCGGTACGGCCGACGTCTGTTCGCCGGTGCGGCCCGGCGCCCGCGTCGCCGGCGGGCCGGCGCCGGTCCGTCCGAGGACTCGGGCGGGAAGCCACCCGTGCGCCATCGCCAGGCGCGGGTCCCGGCACAGCAGCCGGCGTACCCAAGGGCCCGCCTCGGCGACCGTCCGCCGCAGTCCTTCGGCGCGGGCGAGTTCGAGCGCCTCGCCCAGTAGGCGGCCGGCCTCCGCGAGGCGGCCGGCCTCGGCGGCGGCTGCGCCCTGCACCAGGCGGGCCTGGACCCGGTCGGCGTTCGTCGCGTGGTCGGGCAGGTCGGTCAGCAGCTTCAGCGCGCGCGTGCGTTCGCCGGCGGCAAGCAGGGCGCGCGCCCGGGCGACGACGTACCGGGGACGCTCTTCGGCGATGCCGCCCAGCACGCGCAACGCCGCCTCCGGGTCGCCCCGGGCCAGATGGGCCGAGGACTGCGCGACGGCGAGTTCGTCCGCCTCCCATCGCGCCGTGGCCGCCACGACATCCGGCGTCGAGCCGGCCGCGCCCCGCAGTACGGCGAGGGCTCGCTCGCCGTCCCCTCTCGCGCTCGCCAACCGGGCGCCGATGACGGCCGCCTGCACGTTCGCCACGGGTTCGTGGAAGGTGTCCGCCGCCGCGTTCGCCAGGTCGAGGCCGGCTCGGGCGGCGTCCAGGTCGTCGTGTTCGGTGGCGACGCCGGCCAGGACCAGATGGTCGAGCCCGGTCACCCGGTCCGGCGACAGCGCGCATCCGCGTGCCAATGCGAGCGAATCGGAGGCGTGTGCCCGGGCGTCGTGCAGGCGCCCCCGCAGCAGGTCGACCAGGGCCAGTGACCCGAGCGCGTCGCAGCGCGGTTCCTCGGTGCCCGGTCGAGAACAGGCCTCCAGCGCGGCGCTGAGGGTGGCTTCGGCACGATCCAGCCGCCCGCCGCCCAGCTCGGTCGCGCCGAGGTTGACGAGCGTGAGGGCGAGGAATTCCGGGTGCCGCTCGCGCAGCGGTCGTGGGATTTGCCGCATGAGACGGTCGACGTCGGCCGCGGCGTGCTCGGCGGCCTCCGCGTCCGCCGCCGGACGGGCCACGAGCACGCCGACCAGGGCTCGGCCGAGCAACAGGCACGGGTCGGCGGCACCGGTCAGGCATGCGTCCACGCGCCGCAGTGCGGCCGTTGCACCCCGGTGGTCGCCCTCGGCAACCCGGCACGCCGCCGCCACCAGGGCCGGCGCCGCGCCGGGCAGGTCCGTCGGCATGGTGGCGAACGCGCGGGTCAGGGTGGACGTCTCCAGGCCCGTGAACAGTTTGCCCAGGGGCAGATTGTCGGTCAGGAGCGCGGACGCGAACGGCCAGTCGGCCGCGGCGGACGCCTGGGCGATCGCGTCGCCGAGTCGGCCGGCCCGAGCGAGCCACCGGGCGGCCCTGGCACGCAACAGCGGTGCCCGGCCGGGAAACCGGCGGCTCAGGTGCGCTTGCAGGACTTCGGCGAACAACGGGTGCATCCGGTAGTACTCCGACCCCTCCTCGCGGTCGACGAAGGCGTTGTCGCGCGCGAGTCGGCCCAGCGTCCAGGCCCCGTCCCGGCGACCGGTGAGTTCGTCCGCCAGGTCCGGGTGGATCCGGTCGCTGACGCAGGTACGCAGCAACAGGTCCTGCGTGGCCGGTGGTTGCGCGTCGAGGACCTCGGTGAGCAGATAGTCGGCGATCGTCGTACGGTCGGCCGCGAATTGCCGCACGAACGCCTCGGGATCGGGGCTGCGCCCCATGGCCAGGGCGCACAGGCGCAGCCCCGCGGCCCAGCCTCGGGTGCGTTCCGTCAGCAGGTCGACCGCTGCCGGTGACACGTGCAGTCCGTGGCGTCGCAGGATCCGCTCGGTCTCCGGTGCGGTGAAGCGCAGGTCGGCATCGCGGATCTCGGTGATGTCGCCGGCCAGCCGGTAACGGTGCAGCGGCAGCGGCGGCTCGGTTCTGGCGGTCAGGACGAGCCGCAGGCCGCCGGCGGCGTGCGCGAGCACGAAGTGCAGGTCCTCCGGTACTCCCTCGGCGGAGACCGCGTCGAAGTCGTCGATGACCAGCACGGCCGGGTCCCGGCAGGCGGCCAGCGCCGCGGCAAGGCGTACCAGGACGGAAGAGTCCGGCGCTTCGTCGCGCACCGGCGTGCCGACCTCGACCGGGATCCGCACCCCGTTCCGGTGCAGTGCCTCGAGCAGGTAGGCCCAGAACGCGCCGGGGCCGTCGCGTTCCTCCGCGGTGAGCCAGGCGGTGCCCCGAGGGGCCGCGCCCGAGGTGATCCAGTGCGCGACGAGCGCGGTCTTCCCCGCTCCGGCGGACCCACCGACCAGGGTCAGTGGTCCCTCGATTCCGGCGGACAGCCGAGCCGGCAGCGCCGGGCGCTCGACGAACTCCTTCGGTGTCGCGGGGACGACGAACCGGTCGGTCAGCATCGGCGCCGTCGCACGCGCCCGCTCCGGGGGCGGCGCCGATCCGGAGGAGTCGAGCGCCGAGAGGTTGCGCATGGTGGGGTCACCCACGTCCGGGGAGCTGGAATCAGGCCTCCTTTCCACTCAACCCCAGTTGTGCGCGGCCCGCCGGCGGGGGCGATCCGCCCTCGAACCCCCGCCGACATCGCGACCGGGCACGGCCGAGTGGCGGAACCCGATGTGCCGAGTCGGTAACCGTGGGTGACACTCGAAGATGCGGAGTCGGCCGATCACGTGGAGTTCGGCCCTGGAGAAGGAGCGCGATGTCCAGCTCACCGGAGCCTCATCACGGAGCAGCCAAAGGCTCGCGGGGCGTGTCGGCTGCTTCGCAACCGCACCGCGGGGCGGGTTCGCGCGTTCTCGGGTTCATCCGCGCCTTCGCCTCGACCGTGCTCATCGTGCTGACCTGCGTCCTGGTGCCGGTTTCGCTGATCACGGTGTGGGTGCACGACATCGTGCTCGACACCGACCGCTACGTCGAGACGGTCAAGCCGCTCGCGACCGACTCCGCGATCGAGGACGCCGCCGCCAACCGGATCACCCGCGCGGTCGACGTGCGTGCGGACGGCAAGGCGGTCACCTCCGATGTGGCCGGCTGGCTCGAATCCCAAGGGCTGCCGCCGCGGGTGGGTGACGCCGTACGCTCCCTCGCCCCGCAGTTGGACGATGCCGTCACCCAGGTCGCCCGGAAGGCGGCGGACCGCTTCGTGACGAGCGACAGGTTCGAAACGTTCTGGACCCAGGCCAACCGGAAGGCGCACACAGCGGTCGTGGACGTGCTGACCGGCGAGGGACGCGGCGCGGTCGGTGTCAACGGGGGCACGGTCACGCTCGATGTCGGCGACGCGGTGGAGAACGTCCGGCGGGAACTCGTCGACGCGGGAGTCAAGCCCGCGTCACAGATTCCCGACGTCGACAAGCAGATGGTGCTCTTCCGGTCGGACCAGATGAACAAGGTCAGGGACGCGGCGCACGCGCTCGATGTCGTCGGCAACTGGCTGCCGGT
Organism: Embleya sp. NPDC025285; assembly: GCF_055558835.1. Lineage (NCBI taxonomy): Bacteria > Bacillati > Actinomycetota > Actinomycetes > Kitasatosporales > Streptomycetaceae > Embleya > Embleya sp. NPDC025285. Next base: position 13,235 of record NZ_JBVHLU010000058.1, on the reverse strand, counting down.
GATCACCGTCGTGATCGGCGCCATCGGGATCGCGCTGGCCCGCAGGCGCCGTCGTGCCCTGGTGGCGACCGCCTTCGGGGTCGCGACCGCGTGTGTGGTCATGCTCGTCGCGCTGGCGATCGTGCGCCGCTACTACATGGACCACCTGCCGCCGGAGGTGCTGTCCCCGGCGGCGGCGGGAGCGGTCTTCGACACGCTCCTGCACTTCCTGAAGGTCAGCACCGTCACCGGGTTGGTCCTGGGCCTGGTGGTGGCGATCGGCGCGTACCTGTCCGGCACCGGCGGCCTGCCGCGCGCGCTGCGCGGGGGTGCCGACCGCACGGCCGACTCCGTCGCACGGTGGGGGAACACGCACGGGCTCACGGCGGGACCGGTCGGCACCTGGGTCGACGCCTACCGCCGATGGCTCGTCCTCGCCCTGGTGCTGCTCGTCGCCCTCTGCTTCGCACTGTGGAACCACCCCACCGCGCTGACGATCGTGCTGCTGCTGGTCATCCTGCTGGTGCTGCTTGCCGTGGTCGCGCTGTTGGCGGCATCGGGCCGTGTGACACGCTCCCACGAGGACTCGCGGGCGCACGGGTAACCGCCCGGTCGCGTGCGCGGGGGCGGTGTGCTCCCCGACTTCACGTGCCGAGGATGCGGGCCTTCTGGGCTGCGAACTCGTCGTCGGTGAGGACGCCCTGCTCCTTGAGCGCGGCGAGGTCTTTGAGTTGGGCGATGGGGTCGGCCGGCGCCGCGGCGGGTGGAGCGGCGGCGGGCGGCGGGGCGGCCTGTTCCTCGCCCTGCTGCGCCCAACGGCCGGCCTGGCGGCGCGAGACGCGATTGGACACGGCGGTGGCGGTTCCGGCGACGACGGCCGTACGGGCGACGCCGCGCAGGAGTCCGGGCATGATTTCCTCCTCGGGAAGGCGGGACGGGCCCGCGGGTCAGGTGGCGGCTTCCAGCGCGTCCAGCGCGTCGACGACGTTCTCGAACGGGATCCGACCGCCGGCCACCATGCGGGCACCGCCGCGGCGCAGTGCGGCGGCGAGGGGCGCGGCCCACAGGTTCTCGTAGAGAAGCAGGGCGGCGGAGTCCCCGGGGCTCAGCGAGGAGGCGGCCTCCGCGGTGTCGTCCTCGCCCAACAGGCCGGAGGACGCGCCGTCGAAGACCGCGAGGTCGAGCAGCCCGTCGCCGGTCACATCGGCCAACGCCAGGCCCGAGACCGTGCCGTCCTGCTGCTTCCGCACGAAGGCCAGGTCGAGGATCCGGATGATGCCGCGGTCCACCAGGTCGACGAGGAGGGGTAGGCCCTCTCCGGTCATGTGGCTGCCCGGGAACTCGATGATCAGGTAGTCGATCGGGCCCATGTCGTTGGCTTCATTGCTCACGGCGGTTCCAGGTGGGTGCGTCGGGAACGACGGGCTTCGCCTCGACACGGTCGAGTCGCTCGTCGAGCGCGATGGCCGCTGCGGCCGGCGCGCGGTGCGTAAAGTCTGAGGAAGTTGCCGGGTCGCTCGCCGGACCGACCGATCTCCCCGACGAACGGGCCGGCGGCCCGGTGTACGCATGCCGTGGCCCCGGTGCACGCATGCCGTGTCTCCTCACCCGGCCCCGGGCGGCGCCCTACCGCCGATCGGGAATGAGTGCGCCGACCGGGATAGTGCGAAGTTAGCCCACTCGGGTGCCCCTGGGATCACCTGCCAGGGGTGATTCCCGGCGAACCACCGGCCCCGGTCCCGGTGGGACTACCCGACGGGCCGGGATCGCGCGGCAGGTGAACCGCGGCGCCGATGCCGACAGGCCGCGACGCCGCGACGAGACGACGCTCTGGGCGACGTCACCCCCTCACCGGCCACCCGTCCCGGCCCAACCCGGCGCCTGGAGACGTCGTCGCGCCCCTGCGTGGCTTCGGCCTCTACGTGACGAGTTCGTAGGTGCTCTGTGCGACGAGCCACAGGCCGGTCAGCAGCGACAGGACGACGATCGCCTGGTCCTGGTGTGATTCGATCGAAGTGCGCAGCCGCGCGAGTTCGGCCCGCGCCTCGGTCGGCGCGAACGCCGCATACAGCTCCATTGCCAGCACACTGCCCGTGGCAAGCAGGAAGAAGCTCATCAAGGCCACGAACGTGAGGGCGGAGGACATGTCCGCCTGCACCACGGTGGCACCACCGGCGGCGACCATTGCCCAGGGCTGCAGCAGGACGGCGAGTCCTGCGGCCGTCCACGCGGAGACGTGATCCAGCCGTGCCAGCCACTTGGGTGTCTTTCGAGGTCGGGTGGGCCCCCGACGCCGCTTGCGCTCGCCATAGGCGACGAGTACGACGCCCACGGCCAACTTCGTCGCCAGGGCCGCCGTCGAGGACGCGCTGTGGCGCGAGGGCGGGTTGCCACCGGTCAGCCACACCACACCGGCGACCACGAGGACGAGTTCGGCGAGCCAGGTGAGGATGAAGACGAGCCCCTTCAACAACCCTCTGTCCGTGGACAGCAGCAGAATGAACGCGCAGTTGTGCAACGGCCCCAAGCTGATGGCTGTACCGATGATGACGAGGTCAAGGACCATTGGTTGCCCCCATGACGGTAACCGCGGGGCGAAGTCGAGGGTATTCCTCGGCGCAGCCGGTATCACCGCCTCACGCGGCGGGTCGACGCAGCCACATCGTGAGCACAACGGTTCCGCTGTTTCCGGGGAACGGCAACCCGGCCTACGGTCCGTCGAAGCGGACGTGTCGCTCGGCTCGGTCGCGATGCGCGGCGCTGCGCGGACGCGGCGACCGAGGCGAGGCGAGGCGAGGCGAGGCGCCACACGGCTCCCGAAATGCTCCCGCCCGAAACCAGTGGTATGCCTTGAATGATTGCCGTGCCCGATGTCCGACGTGCCCGTCACGGCGATGTCCGGCGGCAGTCCGGCAAGCCGGCGAGCCCGCGCCCCAACGGCGCCGACCGCGGCCCTGAACTGGGAGTTTTCGATGGACGATTATCCGCTGTTGAACCTGTTCTGGACCATGATGTGGCTCTTCCTGTGGGTCCTGTGGTTCTTCCTCCTGTTCAAGGTGATCGGCGACATCTTCCGCAGCCACGACCTGGGCGGGTGGGGCAAGGCCGGCTGGCTCATCTTCACGATCGTGCTGCCCTACGTCGGAGTCCTGATCTACCTCGTCGTCCGCGGCCACTCGATGAACCGCCGCGACGTCGAGGAGGCCAAGGAGAACGAGGCCGCCTTCAAGGCATACGTCCGTGACGCCGCCGGCCCCACGAGCGGGGCGAGTACGACCGCGAGCCCCATCGACCAACTCTCGAAGCTCGCCGACCTCAAGAACAACGGCACCATCTCCGACGACGAGTTCCAAAGGGCCAAGCAAAAGCTTTTGACCTGAGCCCGCACCGCCCGACCCCGAGACGCGCAGGCCCACGCGCTCGGCACCAGGATGGCCGCACGCAGCCGCGCCACCGGATCCGCGGCGGACGCCTCGACTTCGTCGACCGCGAGGGCCGACTCCCGGTGGCAGCGTTGACGTCGTTGCCGGGTCGCGGCTTTGTCGTCTACCCGGAAGCCCTCGTCGAGGGACGGGGCTTCCGGGAGCGGGTGAGCGTGGGCTAGTGCATCCACAGCGCCCAGAGGTGGTCGTTGACCTGCTGGCAGTAGAAGTACGCCCCGTGGTTGGGGTATTGCGCGACGGCTCCGGCGCGGCAGTCCTCGGAGGACGTGTAGTAGCCGACGATGTAGGTGAAGTCCGGAGGCCCGCCCCGGGCGGCCGCGGGTGCGACGGAGCCGGCCACGAGAGCGAGGACGAACGCGGAACCGATCAAAAGCTTGCGCATGAGCCCAACCCCATTCTCCCGGGCGGTCCGGCCCGGGGAAACGACGTGCAAGGACTGACGGTTCGTGCCGCGCGGCGAACCCAAGCTAGCCGTCCGCCATACCGCGGGACAATAGGTCTATACCTTTGCCGTCCGATATATCCCGCTGCCACATCCCGTCCGCAATGTTTTCCGTTGCTCTCCGGGGGCAGCCATGGAGCACCGCATCGCGAGAGGCGTGCGGCGTTGTTCAAGGCGATGGGAGGTCGGAAATGTTGAGAGCCATCGGTGACGTCTTCGCCAAGATCGGGCATGCGATCGCGACCGTCGTCACGCTGCCGTTCCGGGCAGTGGCCCGGTTGTTCGGCGGCGCGTCCGAGTCGACGCGCGGGCGGCACTGACCGCGGACTCGGTGCCCGTCGGGTCGACCTCGACCTCCGGCGTGCGTGGGGCCGGGGCCGATAACCTCTGCCCAGGCGCAGGCCGCGCCGAGGGCCGCGTTCGGAACCGCCGGGTGATCAGACGGTGAGAAGGGCCTTGATGGCGCGGCGCTCGTCCATGGCCCGGTACGCCTCGGCGGCTCGGTCGAGAGGGAGTTCGAGGTCGAAGACCTTGCCGGGGTCGATCCGTCGGTGCCAGATCAGGTCGATCAGCTCCGGGAGGTACCGGCGGACCGGGGCGGGGCCGCCGTGCAGATGCACATGGGAGAAGAACAGCTCCTGTCCGTCCAGTCGCACGTCGTGGGAGACGCCGACGTAGCCGACATGGCCGCCGGGGCGCGTGGAGCGGATGGCCTGCATCATCGACTCCTGGGAGCCGACCGCCTCGATCACCGAGTGCGCGCCCAGGCCGTCGGTCATCTCCTTGATCCGCGCCACACCGTCGTCGCCGCGCTCGGTGACGATGTCGGTCGCCCCGTACTCGAGCGCGAGCTTCTGTCGCGGCTCGTGTCGGCTCATCGCGATGACCCGCTCCGCGCCGAGCTGCTTCGCGGCCAGTACCGCGAGTAGCCCGACCGCGCCGTCGCCGACCACCGCGACGGTCTTGCCCGGCCCGGCCTGCGCGGCGACCGCGCCGAACCACCCGGTGCCCAGCACGTCCGACGCGGCGAGCAGACTCGGAACCAGGTCACGCTCCGGAATGCCGGGCGTGGCGACCAGGGTGCCGTCGGCCAAGGGGACGCGCAGCCGCTCCGCCTGCGAGCCGAGGGCGCCGACCGGTTCGCGGTGAACGCAGGAGGACTGGTAGCCCGCGAGGCAGATCTCGCAGGTGTTGTCCGAGGCGAAGAACGACCCGACCACGAACTGCCCGGGTTCGATGGTGGTGACCGCGCTGCCGACCTGCTCGACGACGCCGGCGTACTCGTGGCCCATCGGCGCGGGCGCGTCGAACGACTCGATCCCCCGGTAAGGCCACAGGTCCGACCCGCACACACACGTCGCCGCCAGCCGGATCACCGCATCGGTCGGGGCGAGGATCGCCGGGTCCGCGCGCTCCTCGACCCGCACATCGCCGGGGGCATGCATCACGACACCACGCATGGAAACGTCCTTGTCTGTTGGCAGGGCCTGCCGGACGGCCCTGCCTGCCGGAAGGGCCCACCGGACGGCTCTGCTGGAAGGCTGCCGCCAGGCTCCGCCGCCGATGGGGGGGGCGGCGGGCCCTCGGATCATTGAAGGGCGTGCCCCGAGCCGAACGAGGGCCGCGCTCGCGGTGTCGCCCGGTTGTCACCCGCATGCGCGTCCAAGATCCCGTCACCGCCGGGCCCGACAGCCGAAGGTCGGCGCGGACGCGCAACCTCCCCGGTGTCGTGAGTGGCACCTGATCGGACGTACGGAAAGACGGCACGCGTTCCGCGATGATTTCGGCGCGGACTTTCGGTCTACATGAGCAAGGACAGGAAGGAGTCCGCCATGTCTCGAAACGGACCCGCAGAACAACCCACCACCGAACTCGACGCCCGCTACAGCTCCGCACTCAACCCCCGCCCCGGCGCCGCGGATGTCACGGCCACCGAATGGGCCGAGGCCCAACGCCGAATGCACGCGGCCGAGATCTTCTGGGTGACCACCGTGCGACCCGACGGACGGGTGCACATCACCCCGTTGATCGCCGCCTGGCACGACGGCGCGCTGTACTTCTCCACCGGTCCGGGAGAGCAGAAGGCCAGGAACCTGGCCCACGACGAGCACTGCGCACTGCTGACCGGGGGGAACTCGCTCACCGAGGGACTCGACGTCGTGGTCGAGGGCACGGCGAAACGCATCGACGATCCGGCGCTTTTGGAGCAGGTGATCGGGGCCTACGAGGCCAAGTACGGTGCGCACATCACGTCGCCCGAGGGCACCTTCCACGGGATGGGGGATGGGATCCGCAAGGGGAGCGTGCTGGTGTTCGCGGTAGCCCCGGCGACCGCGTACGGCTTCGGCCGGGACGAGGGGGTCTACACCCACACACGGTGGACATTCTGAGCAACCGGCTCCGCCTCCCGGGTCGCGCCGCCGACACCGGGAGGTGTGGGCGGCGCGGCCGGGACCGGACGCGCGGATCAGCGAACGGGCGGATTCTCGTCTCCGTGCCGATGCGCGGGCGGTACGTTCGCCGGCGAGCTGACGATCGTCTCTAGCCGGGACGAACAGCCCCGTAGAAGAACATGGTGTCGATCGAGGCCTCGGTGATCTGCGTACCGGGACGCGGTGCGTGAATCATGCGACCGCCACCGATGTACAGGCCGACATGCGAGTTGTCCCTGTTGAAGAAGATCAGGTCCCCGGGCTGCAGTTCCGCCTTGGTCACCCTCTTGCCGTCATTGATCTGTGTGGTCGTGACGCGTGACAACTTGACGTTCGCCGCACCCCAGGAGGCTTGGGTCAGGCCCGAACAGTCGTAGTTGGTGGGGCCTGTCTTGCCCCAGCCGTACCACTTGCCGATCTGGGCACGCGCGAACTGGATCGCGACGGCCGCCCGTCCGGAAGCCGGCACATCCGCCGTGGGTGTGTCCTTCGGCTTGTCGCGCGAACTGCGCTCGGGTGTACGGCTTCCCGGGTCGGCTTCATGCTCCGAGGAGGCGAGGATCTTGGCCCGCTGCTCCCTGGTGACGGTGTTGAGCAGGCGCTCGGCCTCGGCGAGTTTCCCCTGGATCTCGGTTTTGTTCCGGTTGAGTTCGGTTCGCAACTTCTCCAACTCCGCCAGTTGCGAAGAAGCCTCGGTGCGGTCCTGACTCAAAGCACGTGCCTGGGCGGCGATCTGGCGCAGCTTGGCGGCCTGTTGGCTGTCGAGCTGCGCGATCATCTGCGCCTTCTGCAGGTAGTTCTCGGGGTCTCCGCTCAGCGCCAGCGAGAGCGTCGCCGGGAGGGTGCCGCCCCGGTACCGATCGGCCGCGACGACCCCGATCTGGTCACGCAGGATGTTGAGCTGATTCTGCTCGTCGGTGACCCGGGCCTGCGTTCGATTGGCCGTTTCGCGCAGCTTGTCGGCCTGCTCCTGGACACCGTTGAAGACGTCGGTGGCCTTGATCGCGTCGCTGTGCAGCTTGTTGACCTGCTCCTGGATCTGCTGCAGCGAAGGCTGGGGGTCGGCCTGGGCGGTACCGGCCAAGGCGATCGTGCCGGTCATGGTCGCGGCGACGGTGACCACGGTCGCCACCGCGCGGGCCGAGGTGCGCGGTTTGGGCTTACGGTGCTGTCCGCACCGATGTCTGGACGCCACTGGGGCGGTTCTCCTTCCTCGGCCGCCTACCGGGCCGAATGCGGACACTCGATTCGGCGGGGACGACCGGGCGGCCCGGGCGGCCCGGATGGCCGACCCGAGGCGATCGTCCGTCGAAGAAGGCCCACCCCAGCCATCCGACGACCATGACCCCGGCCTTCACGTTACCGAATCTTTATCGTACATGCTTCGCCTTCGAATTCATCGCGGCGGTTCCTTGAGCAGTCGAGAAGATCATAAATGAGTGCTTTGTCCGATGCGTCTCGCGGGAAATTCGACGACGACACCCGAATGCCGCATCCGGTGCAGGGTTGTCCGAGGGTGGATCGACGCACATTTCGGAGGCGCGAGCGTCCATATGGGGACGGAATGACCTCGCCGTGGTCCACCGACCGGCCGGCCGTGTGACGCGACCTCGGCCGGTGGTCGACCCGGCAAAAGAAAGCCGTCGAATGGGAGCCGTCGAAATGCGGGATTCGCTCCTTTCGGATTCACCCTCGATCCCACAACCGGCCGATTGATAAACCCATACGAACACGCGGGATCTCCGCATCCGGCACGTCCGTATCGGAGTCCGTGTCGGCGAATCGGGTACAGCCGCAGGCCATGGCGGCGGTGTGACCTCGCGCCGCCCCTGCCTCGGTGGTTGCCCCGTTGCCTGATGCGCAGGGTGCAAGCGGTGAGCCGACTGCCGCGCAGGTTGACGACCAAGACCAACCCGCGGTGGGAAGCCGTGAAATCCGCGGTCGGTTTCCCTGGTACCACACGGCGCGGTCGACTCCGCGTCGCCAAGAGCACAACCGTCGAAGGGAGTTCGAACCATGGACATGGGCAAGCGCTTCGCACTCGTGGCCGGCATGCTCGCGGCATTCGCGGCATCCGCGGCAGTGGCGACACCGGCCGGGGCCGCACCTGTCGCACCGCCGTCGGCCGAAGTGGCGGCGGAAAGCTGCACGGACTGGCGAGACATTCGGACGTCGGGCAACTCCACCGGCCTCAGGTACCGGGAGTGCGACCGGGGCAGCGGCTCCCAGAAGCAGACCAAGGCGCAGATATACCTGTGGGACAACAAGCACGACGGCAAGATCGCCCAAGCCCACGTGGTCACCGGATGGGGCAAGGGCGGCATCTGGTACACCACCTGGCGCAAGTACTACGGCTGGGGCGACGAAAGCCGGCACAGCCCCCTGATCGACACCGGCTGGCACAGCGGCCATGACGTCAAGGTGACGCTCGCCGCCGTCCGCGGCTGACGCGACAACCCTCGAACCGGCCACACGCACCCGGCCCCGCGGCATAACCGATATCGCGGACACGGGACGCAGCCGAACAACGACGACAGGCGGGCGGGCGGGTTCGCTCCACCGAGTCACTCCTCGGCGGAGCGAACCCACCCGGAAACCGGACGGTGACGGCGTGCGAGCGGATGGCGAGAGGGGTTCCCCACGATCGCACTACTCGTCGCACGTATCTCCGTATACCCCGTCCCGTCCTCCGTCGTCGCCCGGAACCGTGTACATCCGATACTCGAGCGGGCCATGACCGCCTTCCACCATGCTGCCCGCCGTGTCGTATTACCGATCGGCGCGAAACGATCGGATTTCGGTCGGCGGATCGCTTTTCGGACGGTACTCGCGATGCGAGAGCCGATCGGATTCCATTCCGATCGATTTCGCGCGCGTGGAGATCATGCGTGCGGCGCGCCGATTTCCGGAAACCCCCGCTCCCGCTCGGCCCTCGATGGAGCAGTACTTGATTTGTCCCGGTGGAAGACGGGACCCCGATCCGTGCGGCTGCGACGCGGAACTGCGCGGTGGCTGGATCGCCTGCGGCGGCGCGCAGGTTGTTCGCGGCCTTCGGGGACATGCGCTCGGGGCCGTCGGGGTTGCGTCGTACCCGGGTGGCCGGCCGCTCCGCTTACCTTGACTGGTCAAGGTAAGTGATTTACCTTGAGTGGCCAAGGTATGAGGGGAGGCGTCGTGCACGGACGAGCCACGACCGCGGCGATGGTCGAGGTGGCGGCGGCCCTGGGCGTCAGGGTCCACACTGCGGTGCCGCCCCGCGAGATCCGCTTCTCCCGCGCGGGCTGCCGGCTGCACGGACTCGACTGGGGCGGAACGGGACCTCCGGTATTCCTGTTGCACGGTGGCGGATTGACCGCGCGTACCTGGGACTTCGTCTGCCTCGGCTTGCGGGGCGCCGCCCGACTGGTCGCGCTGGATCTGCGTGGACACGGCGACAGCGACTGGTCCGAGGACTACCGCGTCGACACCATGGCGGCCGATGTCGTCGCCGCGGCCGATCATCTCGGCTTCGATCGGGTCCGGCTGGTCGGCATGTCGCTCGGCGGTGTGGTCGCCGCCCACGTCGTCGACTCGCGGCCCGGCCTGGTGGAGCGGTTGGCTCTTGTCGACGTCGCACCCGGCGTGGACTTCGAAAGCACCCGGCGGGTACGGGCGTTCATGGCCGGGCTCGGTCCCGTGCGAGAACTCGAGACGGTGGTCCAGGCCGCGATGTGTGTCAATCCGCGCGCCGACCGCGCCGGCGTCGCCTACCGCATGAACACACTGTTTCGTCGTGCGCCCGACGGCGTCTGGATACCGAAGGGCGATCCGCGTCCCCCCGATTTCCCCGCCATCCTCGCGGCCATCGATCGGCTGGACGCTCGGCTGACCGCGGTACCGGTCCTGGTGGTACGCGGCGCACGCAGCAAGGTCCTCCCGCAGGCCACCGCCGAACGCCTGGTCGAGCGCATCCCGGACGGGAGACTCGTGGTCGTACCGAACGCGGGGCACATCGTCCAGGAGGACAACCCGGCGGCGCTGACCACCGCACTGCACGCGTTCCTCACGGACCAGTCGTGACCCGGGCGCGCTTGGTGTTGCCGCGCGGAACGCAGGGACAGGGAGCGCGCCGGCCGGCCGTCCCGGCTCGCGGGTTCCTTCCCCGAACGCCGCAGCCTTCCCCGAACGCCGCAGCCTTCCCCCAGGCCGCCCGCCCGTCGTCGCCCACCGGCCGCCCGGCCTTCGATCGTGTCGATGCGGGCGGTGGTGCCATCCGCCGTCATTCCTGCCGTTCGACCCACTCCCCGCCGCCCAGCGGGTAGTCGTAACCGGGGCGGCCGGCGTCGGCGCTGGTGCGGAACGGCGTGCCCTTGTTGTCGATGTGCTCCGTGCCGCGGCGGTCGCCGCTGGACCAGTCCAGGGTGAGATCCCAGCGGACGTCGTGCGCCTTGGTGTGCACGGTGACGTAGAAGACCTCCGGGTCGGACGCGCTGACCTTGTACGGGAAGTCGCCCTGGCCGTTCTTCGCGGTGATGACGGGGCTGCCCTTGTCGAGGTCGATGTCGAACGACTTGGTCTCGACGCCGCCGCCGCAGCCGACCCCCATCGAGTAGTCGTTCCAGGCGAGCGGCGCGCTCTTGCCGACGACACGTAGGTGCAGCGCCTCCAGGACCACGGTGTCCTGGCCGCGGCCCTGGATGGTGAGGGCGATCTTCTGCTCGTTCGAGGAGACCGCGCCGTACGCGGAGGCCCAGCGCGGAGCGTCCCGCTCGTTCGCGGGCGGGCCGACCTGTTCGGGGGCACTGTCGACGAGAAAGTGCTGGCTGCACGGATTGTTGTAGACGTAGGGGCGGATGCCCACATGGAGCGGGACGGCGCCGGCACCGCTGTCGCCGGAGGGCTCCCGCGCGCCCTGCGTACCACCACTCTTCGAGGCGCCGGGCCCGACGTTGCCGAAGTCGGTCGTGACGGCCGAGGCCGGCGCGGTCCCGTGGGGAGACGGGGAGGAGGAGGCCCGCCCGGTGGGTCGCTCCGTGGCATCCGCCGCGCCGGTGATCGCGGCGGCGGGACCGGCTGCCCGGCGGTCGCCCGCATCGTTGCCTTCGTCGTCGGAGAACGGATGTACGACGGCCATCACGACTCCCAGCAGGGCAGCGACCGCGACGAAGGAGGTCGCCACGGTACGGCGACGCCGTGACGGCGCGGGCTCGCGAGGCGCGTCGACGTCCGCCGACTCACCGCCCTCCTCGCCCTGGCCCGGTCCCTGTCCGCGCGACGTCGCCGCGCGCGTCGGGTCCGTTCCGGAGGCCGCCGCGAGGGCCGCCGCGGAGCCCGGCAGCGTCGCCGAGTCCGAGTCCAAGCCCGAATCCGGCTCGTTAGACGTCGTGTCGGCTCGCTCGGCCGAATCCTCCGCCGCACCCGCATCCACCGTCTCCGACGAGCCGACCGCCTGAGCCTCTCCATCCGGACGGGCGCCCCGAGCCGAACCCGACGCCGGGAGTGGGGCAGGAGCCGGCACCGAACCCGACGCCGGGGCCTGAGCCGAATCCGCGGCCGGGTTCGGAACCACCGCCGGATCCGCCCGGCGCCCCCGCGCCGCGTCCGCCAGGATCCAGTGCCGGTGCAGCTCCACCAGTTCCTGCGGCGTTGCCCGGCACACCCGGGCGAGGCGTTCCACCGGTGCGTAATCGCTCGGCACGGCGGTGCCGTTGCAGTAGCGGTGCAGGGTCGACGTGCCCGTGTGCAGCCGCTTGGCCAGCGCGCCGTAACTCAGTCCCGAGCGGTCCTTGAGCTCGCGCAGCAGTCGCGCGAACGCCTCCGTTTCCTCGGCCCCCGTTGCCCCCGGCACCCGTTCCTCCATGCCTCGTGTCCCATTCCCGCGTTCCAGGGGCACTGCGTTTCCCCTGCTCAGAGCGGGATTTGCCGTTCCGGCGTCCCCAACTGCCCGCCGTGCCTGGCGGTTGGGACGGCTCGCCCCACAAGCTCGTGCTCATTCAAGCAGCACCCCCCACCCGAACATCGAAGGGGCTCAACCTCATGTCCGGCAACCGCACTTCCCGCTCTCGTCTCGTCGGCGCCGCCACGCTCGCGCTCGCCGCGCTCCTGCTGACCGCGTGCAACGACGACAAGGACGCCGACGCGAAGGCATCGGCCTCGACCCCGGCGCCCGGCGCCCCCTCCACCGCGCCGCCGGCCGCGGCACCGTCCGCGTCCGCCCCCGCCGGTACCCCCTCCTCCCGGCCCTCTTCCGCAACCGGCAAACCCGGCCCGGCCAACACCCAGGGCCCGGCCGGCCGCACGGACTCCGGCGACCCGGTCACCTGCGAAGGCTCCAACACCAGGACCGTCGCGGCCCCACTGAACCGCCCCGTGAACCACATGCTGCTCACCGTCACCAACACGGGTGGCAAGCGCTGCTTCCTCTACGGCTACCCGGCGGTGCGCTTCGGCGAGGCCCAGTCCGTACCTCCCGTCATCGAGGCATCGAAGCCGCAGGCGGTCGTCACGCTCGAGCCGGGCGAGTCCGGTTACGCCTCCGTCAACCTGTCCGCCGCCGACGGCAGCGGTGGCACCGGCCACACCGAGAAGTCCCTCACCGTCTACTTCCACGGCCCCTCCGGGAACGAGAACGTCGGCACGGGCGCCCACCCGTCGCTGCCCGCCAAAGGCACCTATGTCGACGACTCGCTCAAGGTCACGTACTGGCAGCAGTCGATGGACACCGCAACCGACTGGTAAGCACTCGTCGTCGAACTGGCGGGCAGCGGCCCCGTTCGTGCCGGTCTCGGTGGCGCCGGCAGCGCCGATGCGCAGGTCTCCATGCTGCGCCCCGGCCTTCCGACGCCCCGGAACCCCCGGTGGGGGGGGGGGGGGGGGGGGGGGGGGGGGGGGGGGGGGGGGGGGGGGGGGGGGGGGGGGGGGGGGGGGAGGGGAGAGAGGGGGGGGGGGTGTACGGGGGTC